>CAZQJF010000066.1:0-10342 GCA_964593735.1 uncultured Streptomycetaceae bacterium
GTCATGCAGCGGCCTGCAAAGCCGTGTACGCCGGTTCGATTCCGACCCCCGCCTTTCCTTCCCCTCTGCAGCAGTACCCCCGGTTTCCGTTTTCATAGGGAAACCCGTTCGGTAGTGTTCTTGTATGTTCCCCTATATCCTGATATTCTGGTGGTAAGGGCAAGCGATTTTCACCGTTACCACCTGTGAAGTGGTAAGGGCGCCCGGAATGTTTTACCACCACGGGGGCCGAAATGGCGCTTCACCTGTTGACTGACAGGGCTGTCAAGAACGCGAAGCCGCGCGGGAAACCCTACCGGCTGGCCGACGGCGGCAGCCTCTATCTCTTCATCTCGCCGACTGGCGCCAGGTCCTGGCAGTACCGGTACCGGCTCGAGGGAAAGCCGCACACCTACACGATCGGCAAATACCCGAAGATCAGCCTTGAGCTCGCGCGCCGCGAACGCGATCGCGCCGGGACACAATCGGAGGCAGGGCAGCACCTGACAACCCGCAAGCGGGCCGCGAAGCTCTCGAGGATCCATGCTCAGGCCGCAACCTTCGAAGCGGTCAAAGCGGCATGGCTCAACGACGAGGAACTGCGCAAGGGCTGGGCGGCGGACTACCGCGGCGAGGTTGAGGCGTCGCTGCGCAAGCACCTGGCCCAGCTCGACCGGCTACCGATATCGGAGGTCACCGCCAAGATCGTCGCGCCCATCCTTCGGGGGATCCAGCGCACGGCACCGCTCATGCTCGACAAGGTGCATCGGCGACTGCGGGGCATCATGGATTACGCGGTGGAGGAAGGGCTGATACCGGCGAATCCTTTGCCTAACCGCCGGCCGCACGTCAACCGCCGGCACTATGCGGCCGTCACGGATTTAGAGGGCGTCGGCACCATCCTGCGCGCAGCCAGGGCATCCGATCCCTGCAAGGGGATCCAGCGGGCCCACGTCCTGCTGGCGTTCACTGCCATGAGGGTGTCCGAAGTGGCGGGGGCGCGGTGGACGGAGTTTGACCTGCAGGGCGGAAACTGGTTGATCCCGCGCGAGCGGATGAAAAGGAAAGACCCGGAGCGCGGCCCGCATATCGTGCCGCTGCCGCCGGCGCTCCTGGCGCAGATCCGGGACTGGCGCACCGCCGATGGCGCGGAGGCCGTCTATCTGTGCGTCGCGCCTCGAGATGACGACACACCGATTACCCCGGAGGGAATCGAAAAATTCTACCGGCGAGCGCTCGAGCTCGGCGGCAAGCATTCCCCGCACTCCTGGCGCAGCGCGTTCAGCACTATTTGCCGCGAGGCCGGCAAGGACGGCGACGCGGTGGAGTCCCAACTAGACCACGTTGTCGGGAGCAAGATCGCGTCGGCTTATGACCGGTCGCAGCGGCTGGACCTTCGGCGCGAATTGATGGGCTGGTATGAATCCACGCTGATTGCGGCGCGCGATGGCGCTGCCGTGATTCAGTTACGGGCATGAGGTAGCACGACCGGCCCGGCGGCAACCGGGTAGCGGCGCAACGGGCGAGTGACCGCCCGCGGCGCCTGACCTTCACAATTGCAAGGAGCTGCAACCATGAAAGCTGCACAGAAGCGTAGCACCAAGCAGGGCACCGCATCAAAGGCGTTAGTGAAGTTGTTCAATGAGATCATTGGCCCAATGCTCGCATTGAGCCAGATCGGCGAGGGGATGCAGTCAGCCGACAACGAGATCCCATTCACCGGTCACACAATGCTCGAAATCTTCATGGCGTTGGCCGACAAAGCCACCGACCAGGTAGATGAGATTCGCGCCGCCGGTGTCGATAAGAGCGCTGAGAAGTATCTCAACCAGGTCAATATTGCCCTGGACGACTTCGTGGACCTTGCGCGCGTGACCTGCTATGAGGAGGAGGTCAAGTGCCCAAACGCCGTGGGTGCCGCCCTGGAGGCGCTCGCCATCAAGGCATCGAAGCAGATCAACTTCGCGGCCTGGTCCTGCGGCCTCACCGCGATTGATTTCTGCATCGGGGATATCGGCTGCGACGAATTCTTCAAGAAGGCTGCCTGATCGATCCCGCCGGCGACCCCGGCGGGCTTTTCCCTCATGTCCGGCAAAAAATCATCGTCAGGATCGCCCAGGATCGCACGGCGGGATGGTGTTGATACCACGGCATCACCCCTTTCCATGGTCGAACGCCGGCGCGCGCTGACCGATATCGAGAAGAAGCTCAGGTTGCTGGAACCATCCTGGGCCGATTTCTTTGTGCTCGCGACCAGACGTGTACCCTCTGGTATTAAAGATGACTTCTTTGACACGATGCATCGACTGCTCGAATTCAACCAGCAGCAGTTCAAATCGGGAAATCGTGTTGCTATCTTCACGGCATTGATCCGCTGCGTTAGTGCAAACGTCCCGCTGCCGTACTGGCTGAGAGAGGAGATTCTCTCCATTTCCAAAAAAGTGAATCAGAAGCCGAACGATCTGCACAAGTTATTCGGGTTGGAATCTGTACTTCCGGCAAAAGGGAAACGCGCGGTAAAGAAGCGCCAGGACATGCAACGGCAGGGAGAGCTTTGGCGCGCCGTCAGGGCGTTGATGCTCAAGTCGAAGAGCAAGGAAGCCGCAATCAGCGAGGCGCGCAAGGACCTTAAATTTCCCTACTTGCAACGAAAGAGCAGGGCGATGTTTGACGAGTTCGAAAGCCTACAGTCCGGTTATTTTGCCGCTTTGAAAGGAACGAAAAAAAATCGCATGACGTGACCCGCTTTGCACGAATCCAATCTATTTCGTGCAAATACTGACAGCCTCGTCTGTCGTCCGCACAATCGCGCCAGTGTCCACAAAGACGCGAGGGGACAATGGAACATGAAGATAGTAAGCGGCTTTACTCGCCGAACAGCGCGGCGCGTGCGTTGGATATCTCTCGCACAAAAATATACGATTTGATGAAAAGCGGCGCGCTGCGCTTCGTGATGATCGGCAGCGACCGCCGAATACCCGCAGAAGAAATCCAGCGCATCGCATCCGAGGGCGCGCGCAGGATCTTGGCATAAGGCGCGCGCTGAAGTGCAGACCTCTGGACAACCCTCGCCGGCGAGGCCTGAGGCCTCCGCTGAGCTCGATCCGCCCGAACTACCGGAATACTCTGACGAGGCGCTCGCGTCCCTGCTGGCATCTCGAGCTGAAGGACAGGCTCGTTATGTCCCTGGTTGGGGAAAATGGATGTTCTTTCTCGGCGCCCGATGGGAAGGCGATCGCACGTTAAAGGCGATCCGGCGCAGTCGGCAGGTTTGCCTCGAGGCAGCTGGGCGCGTCATGCAGGATTCCCGATTGACCGAAAAGCAACGCACAGCGCTGGCCGCGGCTATCGAAAGCACCCAAAAAATATATGGCGTCGAGAAGTTATCGCGGTCAGATGTGAATATCGCGGCCGTGACTGAATTCTGGGACAAGGATCCTTGGTTGTTAAACACACCTGGCGGCACTGTCGAGCTGCACACCGGAAAAGTCCGCGAGCATCGCGCAGCTGATTGCATCACTAAATGCACGAAAGTTACTCCCGGCGGAATATGTCCTGAGTGGCTGAAGTTTTTGGACCGGGTTACCGGCGGTGATGGCGAGCTGGTTCAATACCTGCAGCGGGTATTTGGTTACGCGCTGACCGGCTCGACGATGGAACACGCCTTATTTTTGCTTTACGGGACCGGTGCCAACGGCAAGAGCACGCTGTTGAGCGTGTTGATGCATATCATGGGCGACTACGCCGTGACGGCCGCAATGGAAACATTCGTCGAGAGTCACGGCGAACGCCATCCTGCGGACCTGGCCATGCTGATGGGGGCCCGCCTGGTGGTGGCTCAGGAAACCGAGGAAGGCAGGCGGTGGGCATCGTCCAGGATCAAGGTGTTGACCGGCGGGGATCCAATCAGCGCGCGGTTCATGCGCCAGGACTTCTTTACGTACGTTCCGCAGTTCAAGCTGGTGCTGTCCGGCAACCACAAGCCCGGGCTGCGAAACGTCGATGAGGCGATCCGCCGGCGCTTCAACCTGATTCCCTTCACTGAGACGATACCCGTCCAAGAGCGCGACCAGGCGCTGCCTGACAAGCTCAAGGCCGAGGGGCCCGGGATCCTGGCCTGGATGATCGAAGGATGCTTGGCCTGGCAACGCCAAGGCCTGGACCAGCCTGACGCCGTGCGCTCGGCTACGGATACGTATCTGGCTGATGAAGATGTTTTCTCATCGTGGATTGATGAATGCACCGAGCGGGAACAGGGCGCATTTACCCGCGTGTCTGAACTGCACCAGAGTTACAAGCGATGGGCCAGCAAGGCGGGTGAGCGCGAGCTCGGGATCAAGCGCTTCAGTCAGCAGCTGCAGGAGCGAGGCGTCGAGCGAGCACAAAGTCCGAACCCTCAGGACCGCGCTCGGGGGTTTCGTGGCATCCGTCTTAACCAGACCGAGATCGAGTTTCCATGAGCTTACTGCACACTTTGAACACTTACGAACGTTTACAGCTACGCGCGGGCGCGCGTACGCACGCACGTATAGCTACAAACGAAGTGAAGTGTTCAAAGTGTGCATACGTCTGCACGGGTTTGATGGGGGGCGGGTCCAAACCCTGGGGCCGGTTGAGCCGAGACCGTGTGTGTGGGGCCGCGCGCAACAGCGGGAGTTACGGCAGGGGGGTATCGACCAGGGGTATAGAGAACTGATTTTACGGAGGAATGAACATGCTTAATGATGATGGACAGCTCGACCGCCAGGGTCTGGAAGATGTGGGCTTTTGTCTGCAACAGGCGTTCGTGTGGCTTTCGCGCTGCTTCGAGCTCGCGGATCGTGATTACCGCGCCCTGCATGGCGAGGAAGCAGCGCGGCGGGACGCGGCGATCGCAAACGGCGTTGCGGAGGTTCACGCGCGCATCAACATGACGGGCCGGACCGTGCATTACGTGCTGGCCCTCGACGAAGGGTTGAACGGCGCTCTAGAAATTCCGCTGTTTAACCAGGGTTTCTTACCGGGGGATCCGCCGAAATGAAAACCCTGGCCGCTCGGCTCTGGCGCGCGATCGTCCGGCGGATCCCGGGGACCAGGGTCAATGTTGCTGCACAGAAGCGCCGCATGGAACGCGAGCTGCGGGCTCGAGGTCACTCCCGCGGGTACGCGCGCGGTGTAATATTGGCTCGGTTCCGGGCTGCTGGTGACGTCGATGATCTTCGTACTTGATCTTTTAAAATCTCGAGCGTATTATTCAGTTTGTGTGCTACGAGAAGTAGCGCACGCCCTCCTTGGAAGTCCGCGACGGACACCGACGGAAGGTCAAGCCCGGAAACGGGATGCTGACTTTTTGCTCGGAGCACTCGCGTGATCGATACCAAAGTCTCTCCAGTTTTTGTATTCAAGGCCTCTGGCGCTGAAGCGTCCGGGACCTTCACGGGGTACGCGAGCACATTCGGCGGTGAACCCGATGCCTACGGCGACATCATCGCGGCCGGCGCCTTTTCCGAATCCCTGCAAGCTCACCAGGCGAAGGCCACCGCCCCGGCGATGTTATGGGCGCACCAGACGTCCGAGCCGATCGGCCGCTGGTCCGCACTCAAGGAAGACCGCAGGGGGCTCGCCGTTACAGGCAGGCTCACGTTAGGCACGAAGCGCGGTGCCGAAGCCCATGCGCTGATGAAGGATGATGCGCTGGGCCTGTCCATCGGATACCGCGTCAATCCCGGCGGGATCACCTACCAGGCATCGAATCAAATCTTGACGAGCATCGAGCTCTTCGAGATATCGGCGGTCGCAATTCCCGCCAATCCGTTGGCGCGTGTGACTGGCGTCAAGTCGGCCGCACTCCTGCGGCCGAAAAATATTCGAGAATTCGAGGCCGCGTTGCGTGACGTGCTCGGCCTTTCCCATCGCGAGGCAAAGAGAGTTGCCTCCGCCGGATGGTCCACCCTCGAGCGTCGAGACGATGCCAGCGACGAACTCCAAGAGATAGCGGTCCTGCTCACCCAGACCGCCGCAGATTTCCAACCTCATCAATAGGACTACTCATCATGGATCCAAACGAAGAAGTCAAAGTAGCCATCGACGGACTGAAGAGCGCTACCCTCGGTCGCATCGGCGCAATCGAGAAAACATTGACGGAGCTCGAGAAGAAGGCGGGGCGTCCGAAACCCGGCAAGGATGATCCGACACCGGAGCACGCGGAATACCGCAAGGCATTCGACCGCTACCTGCGCAAAGGCAACGACAACGGGCTCGCCGAGCTGCAGCAGAAGGCAATGAATACGGGCAGCGACCCGGACGGCGGCTACATGGTCCTGCCGGAAATGGACCAGGTCATCGATCGTATCGCGGAAACGATTTCGCCCATGCACCGCATCGCGAACGTCGTGACGATCGGCTCGGCGAAGTACGAGAAGCTGGTCAAGACGAGCGGCATGGCCATGCGCCGGGTTGCTGACGGCGCGACTGGCGGCGAGACCACCGAGCCGAAATTCGCCAAGATCGCAATCGAGGTATTCACGGCGGAAGCCGAGCCGTGGGTCTACAACGAGACGCTCGAGGACGCCTTCATCAACCTGGAAGCCGACCTGGCTAACGAGGCCGGCATCGCCTTCGCCGAAGGCGGCGGCGCCGAATACATCTCCGGCAACGGTGTCGGCAAGGCGCGCGGCATTTTGAGTTACCCGATCGTGGCGAATTCCGCCTATGCGTGGGGCTCGGTCGGCTACGTTGTGAGCGGCGCTACGGCGGGGTTTGCGATCGCATCGGCGAGCGTGAACTCCGCAGACTGCCTGATCGACCTGCAGCACGCTCTCAAGACGGCATACCGGGGGGGCGCGACGTGGCTGATGAACTCCGCCACCGCGGGCGTCGTGCGCAAGCTGAAAGACGCCGAAGGCCGGCACATCTGGACCGACAGCCTGATCAACGGCCAGCCGTCGATCCTGCTAGGCAACCCGGTCGAGATCGACGACAACATGCCGGACATCGGTGCGGGCGCCTACGCGATCGCGTTCGGCAACTTCAAGCGCGGCTACACGATCGCGAACCGCACCGGCACCACGCTGATCCGCGACCCCTATACCTCGAAGGGCCAAACGAAATTTAACTTTCGTAAAAGATTTTCAGCGGGGATTACCCACTACGAGGCAATCAAGCTGCTCAAATTTGCGACGAGCTAATTCGGGGCGCTCGCATGGAGACTCTACCTAGCAATGTTCCTGTAGCGGTGTCGATTAATCACGGCGCCGGCAGGGTATCGCATTGTTCCGAAAGCTACGCGCGCGAGCTCCTGGAACTCATGCGCGCCCTCCTCGATGGCGCGCATGACGAGCGCAGCATCATCTCGACCAATATGATGACCACGAAGGGTGAGGTCCGCTGCGAATGGTCGCTGGGCGATGCGCGCGCTTTTGCCGATCGCCTCGATGCGGGACTTTCCTTGAGTGAGGCGCGCATCCTCGCGCAAGGTCGTGTCGTCGGAAAGGTCGATCGGTATACGAGAGACGCGGCCAAAGAGATCACCCAAGTTCAGACGATCTATCAGTATTGAAATGACCCCAGACCAACGGAAGCAGCAACAGCGGCGGGCAATCCGGGATGCGTGCGCCGCGCGCGGCATCGCTATCGAGCAGCACGAGCAGTGTTGCTTGCTACACGGCCCAGGCGTGGATCTGAGGACCAGCGACCTGTCTAACCTGGACGCCGCCGATCTTGAGCCTTACCAACCGCGCGGCCGGCATCTATTTCCAGGTGAAGCATGACAACTGCTCGTAGTAAAAACTACAACCCGCGCGCCGAGATGATGAGTCAGGCGAGGCAAGTTGGCCGCCTGATTGCCCGGGTGGACAAGAGGTCGGGCGAGCTCGAGGCCGAACTCACCGAAGGCCTGCGTGCCGCGGGGTTTGATCCAGGGCAGGTGCTGAATATGAAGCACCTGGTTACCGAGGCGCGCGAGAAACTGGTTGACCGCCTTCACGGATTTTTCAACGCGAGGGTTGATTCTTGGGCGCGGCAGAGTTGGCGCGCCTACCAGGTGACAGCGAGAGCGGCGCCGGCGGCTACACTGCCGGCTGCCGCGCCTGAATAACAAACCGGGGAAAAAATATGAGTGACGTAATAGGCCTCGGCATCCAAAGCGATCTGCACGAAACGGTGCTCAGGGCCACTGCAGCGATCCTGCAATCCACTGAGTCCGCCCAGAACCGTATCACCGCGGAGCAGCGTGCCGAGGTGAAAAGTAATTTGCACGATGGTACCGGGCAGCTGGCGCTGCTGGTCTTAAACGACGGTAAGCAGATACACGTTGAGATCGCGCTTATCAATGCGGAAGTGAAAACGGTGTTTGATCGGGCTCTGCTCACGCTGGACGGGCCCATCCTGGCTGCCGCCGAGACAGCAGCGGCCATGTACCCGTTCGATAGAAGCAGGATGAACTGATGTTAGATATCGAAACCAAGCTCACCGGCGACCTGGCCGGCGCGCTGGACAGGTTCGAGAAGAAGATTCAGGGGCAGGTGCTGATCGCCGGCGTTGCCAAGATGGCCCGCGTCATCTACGACGAGGTAAAACTAAAAGCGCCGACGCTGGGACGACCCCACTGGTTTTATGGAACGCATCAACGATATCTCTTGCCGGTCGATGCGCTGAAAAATGCGGTCTATCGCGTCTACGCGAAAGAGCAGTCGAGCGATACCGTCAAATATTACAAGGTCAGCGTGAACAAAAAGAAGGCGCCGCATTGGGCGATGGTTGAATACGGGACGTCGCGCGCGCCGGCGCACCCCTACATCAGGCCCGCGTTTGACAAGATGGGGGCCGCCATCGAGGCGGGCAAAGTCAGGATGCGCGAGCAGATCGGCAAACTCGGCGAAATCGAGATAGGCAATCCTTGATTACGTCAGATCCTTGCTCATGTCGCCGTAAGCCCTGGCTGTGAGAGTCAGGCCGTGATTCGAGAGCACGGATGGAAGGCAGTCCCGCATCATGATCATGCGCGTGGCGCGGTCTGGTTCCCGATCTCCACGCAACCATTCGTTGAGTCTGGAATTTGTGTAGGCAGCGCGCGTCCTGCTGTTCAGCCAGCGCAGGGCCGCGGCCCTGGTGTCGCCTTGCCGGGCTCGAACGACGAGCCATGTGGTTGTTAGGTTGCTCACGCCTGTTATGATTTTGCCAGCCAAGCTTTTAACGTGACTGCCGGTACGGCAGGATCCATGGACGGCTCGAGCTCGTCGTCATTCATCATGACCCATTCGATGGATTTAGTCATTGCCCTGGCTGCCGATTGTGCAGCAGGCGCTGAGCTTTTTTTGCGGGCGATGATACCCGACTGGTTTTCAAGCCATTCAGGCGCATCGGCTGGGGCGGCAGTGAGTGGTGATAGCTGCCACTGGTAAGTATTGCCGCTGGCATGGACTGACGGCGCGACCACGATGTAAGCGCCGGCGCCGGTTTTCTGGTCCACGCCCTGCGCCAATCGTCCGGGGTAGTGTGCGCCGGCGCGGGCTTTGAAAATGTAGTGCTGGCCGCCACCACCTGTTTTTGCGAGGCATGTTGCCGGCAGCGGGTACGGCAGCGTGTAGACGTCGCCGCCATTGCGTGGGTCGATGTCCACGACAACCAGGCCTGCGAGCGCCAGGGCGATGTTGGCGCGGGGCCATTTAGCCCACCACGCCCGAATCGTTGTCTCGTCAGCGGTGGCGTCGTGCGCGCCGTGCAGGGTAAGTGGGATTTTGCCGCGCACCGGAATGACGCGATATCCGGCGCCAGCGTAGGCGAGTGCAAAATCGAGCGTTGTTTCCATGTCGGTATGATACCGTAACGGTATTACCATTGCAAGCCTGTCACAGGCGCGGACGTAGAAAACTCTGAAATTGGGCTCTGAGCCGTCACGCGGCTGAAAATTTGTCGCCAAGACGCGCCAGGAGCGCACGGCAGGACCTGGTTGACACCGTAGGACCTCCCTTTTCCAATAGAAGCAGGCAGCCTGGTCGAGCTGCTCCGGCTGCGTGGCGGGCCGCTTCAGCGCAGCTCGATTTCCACTAACGCTGCGTCGCCACCGGCGCCGGGGCTCGTCCTGGCTCGATCTCAGCGCCCTGGGACCCGCTCCCGCTGACCTTATCCAATCCCTGATCGTGGGCCCGTTGGCGCGTGGCGGGCCGCTGCTGCGCGCTCGGTGCGCCGGATGATGCGGGGGAGGGCGCTGTTATACTGCCGCCGGTGGCGGGTTTCTGGTGGCAAGGGCGGTGGTAAGGGCATCTTAGAACGTCTGCTCAACGCGCTACGCCCGGGGAAAATCGCCGGTTCGATTCCGACCCCCGCCTCCCGCTTTCCTCACTTGCCGCCGCCATGGAAAGCGTACCTTGATAAACTGGCTGCA
>CAZQJF010000067.1:0-10297 GCA_964593735.1 uncultured Streptomycetaceae bacterium
TCCGCGCCCGAGCCGCCGGTGAGCACGTCGGCGCCTGCCAGCCCTTTGAGAACGTCTTTGCCCCCAGCGCCGTTCAGCGCGTTCCTGCCGCTGTTGCCCGTCAGCACGTTGTCTTCCGCATTGCCCGTGCCGTTCAAGTCGGCGGTGCCGAGCAGTTTCAGGTCTTCCACGTGATTCGGCAGCGTGTACGACGCAGCCGTGGACCGCGCCAGGTCCCTTCCTCCGGTCGCGACTTCAATCAGCACGTCCAGCGCCGAATCCACCCCGTAGGTGTCGTTGCCCGCTCCTCCGATGAGCTTGTCGTTCCCGGCGCCCCCGTCGAGCCGGTTCGCCGAATCATTGCCCCTCAGCGTGTCGTCGAGGTCGCTGCCGGTGAGGTTCTCGATCGAGTCGAGCGTGTCGGTCCCCGCGCCGGTTGTGTTCTGCGCCGTGGTCTTGACGAGGCTTACGGTCACCCCCGACACCGCGCCGGCGTAGGACGCCGTATCCGAGCCGGAGCCGCCGTTCAGCGTGTCCCTGCCGGAGCCGCCGTTCAGCGTGTCGTTGCGACCGCCTCCGATAACGTTGTCATTGCCGCCCAGCCCGAACAGTGAATCCGCGGACGAGGTCCCGGTCAGCAGGTCTCCCCGGGCGTTGCTGCCGATGAGCGTGACCGCGACTTGCGTATTCACCCGCAGAATTGCGGCGCCCTGGGTGAACTGATGGTAAGCCCCGTCAAGACTCACCGCTGCCGAGCCCGCGTTCGTCAACGTCACTCCGTCGCCGGCATTGCCGGCCACGCGCAGCTTGTTGCTGATTTCGGACAGGTCGAGCAGGTCCGCTGCCGCCAGCGCGAGCGTGTTCCTGCCGCTGCCCGACAGGTCGATGCGCTCGATCGACTCGAGGCGTGAGGCGCTGCCGGGCGTGCCGGCACCCTGTGCGGCGATGGCGGAGAGATCGAGTGCAATGCCCGAGCCCGACAGCTTGAGGGTATCCACCCCGCTGCCGCCGTCGACTCTGGATAGCTGGCTGGTTTCACCTCCGGCGCCGAAGTCAGCGCTTAGCGCGGCGATGTTGCCCGCGTCGAGGATGAAGCTGTCGTCTCCCGCACCACCGTAGAGCACATCGGCGCCGCCGTTGCCCGCGAGGGTGTCGTTGCCCGCGCCGCCCACCAGGGTTTCAGCCGCCTCCGTGCCGGTGAGCGTGTTGTCGCCGCTATCGCCAAGCTGATCCACGGCGGTTGTCGCAAACGCCCCGGTGGTCGAACCGAAGATCACGTAGCTGCGCCCGGCGTTGGTGAGGGCGGCGGGGTCGGCAAGGGCCGCCCCGACGATCAGGTCAGAGAGGCCATCGCCATTGATATCCCCTGCGCCGGCTGCATTCACGCCGCTCCGGTCACTCGCGCACTGGCCGTTGATTACAAAGCCGCCGGTGCCTTCCGCGATCGCAGAGAGATCGATGGCGTTCCCCGCACTCTGTCCGAACACCACGTAGCTGCGCCCGGCATTGCCGCCGGCGGCGGGGTCGCTCGAGTACGCTCCGACGATCAGGTCCGCCAGGCCATCCCCGTTGACATCCCCGGCGCCGGCAACGCTGAGGCCGCTCCGGTCACTCGCACACTGGCCGTTGATGACGAAGCCGCCGGTGCCGTCGGCGATGGCACAGAGATCGATGGCGTTCCCCGCAGTCTTGCCGAACACCACGTAGCTGCGTCCGGCCTCACCGCCGGCGGTGGGCGCCCCGACGATCAGGTCCGCGAGGCCATCGCCGTTGACATCCCCGGCGCCGGCGACACTACGGCCGCTGCGGTCATCTCCGCACTGGCCGTTGATGACGAAGCCGCCCGTGCCATCCGCGATGGCAGAGAGGTCGACGGCGCTCCCCGTGCTCTTGCCAAACACCACGTAGCTGCGCCCGGCCTCGCCGCCGGCGGCGGGGTCGCTATAGTACGCCCCGACGATCAGGTCCGCGAGGCCATCGCCGTTGACATCCCCGGCGGCGGCGACACTACGGCCGCTCCGGTCATCTCCGCACTGGCCGTTGATGACGAACCCGCCGGAGCCCTCCGCGATCGCAGAGAGGTCGATGGCGCTTCCCGCGCTCTGGCCGAACACCACGTAGCTGCGCCCGGCCTGGCCGCCGGCCGCGGGGTCGCTGAAGAACGCCCCGACGATCAGGTCGGCCAGGCCGTCGCCGTTAACGTCCCCGCCGCTGGCTACACTTATGCCGCTGTAGTCGAACGCGCACTGGCCGTTGATGACGAAGCCGCCGGCGCCGTCCGCGATGGCAGAGAGGTCGATGGCGCTCGTACCGGTCTGCCCGAACACCACGTAGCTGTGCCCGGCAAGGCTGCCCGCGGTAAGGTCGCTTCCGTACGCCCCCACGATCAGGTCCGCCAGGCCATCGCCGTTGACGTCCCCGGCGCCGGCTACGCTCTTGCCGCTGAAGTCATTCCCACACTGGCCGGTGATGACAAAGCCGCCGGTACCCTCCGCGATGGCGGAAAGATCGATGACGCTCACCGCAGTCTTGCCGAACACCACATAGCTGCGCCCGGCAAGGCTGCCCGCGATGTCGTTTAGGTACGCCCCGACGATCAGATCCGCCAGGCCATCGCCGTTGACGTCCCCGGCGCCGGCAACGCTATGGCCGCTCCGATCCTCCGCGCACTGGCCGTTTATGACGAAGCCGCCGGTTCCGGCTGCGATATCGGAAAGGTCTATTTCGGCCATGTCGTTGCTTTAGTGGTCAGCGAATTCAGAGTTCCGCAGCGGTCCCAGCCTGCGGCCCTTGACTGAAAAAAACCTGTGGGAACAGAGCGATGGGTACTACCTAGCCACTATACGCACCCGTGGCGAACGCTGCCCGGCATTATTCCCGCAATGCAGATCACCCGGCGGATCTCGCCGGTCTGTGGCGTAGCCTTACGCGCTGGGAAGCGCGTTTCAGTATGGAAGCCTTGGCCCGGTCATGCCCCATTGGGCCGGTAGACGGCGAACACCTTGTCGGAGTTGGTGATCCACGACTCGAGGAACACCGATTCGTCGGGCGCCTTGTGGCCCAGCTCGTGCAGGGCGCCGGCCAGGCAGAACCAGTTGAGCAGCTCGTGGTGCCCGCGGTCCTCGACCTCTTCGAGCGTGGTATTGCGCCACAGCTCCCAGTCGCCGTGCTTCAGCGCCTCGTAGTAGCGCTTGTCGGCCTCGACGTCCGGGAACATCAGGGAGTGCTTCTGCACCAGAAACGAGTGACTCCAGCTCGAAGAGGCGATGATCGCGACGCGCCACGGGCTGCCCCGCAGCGCACGCGCGATTGCGCCGCCCACCTGGAAGCAGCGCCACGGCTGCGGCGCCGGCGGATCGAGATCGCTTTCTTCCTGCGCGGCGGCTTCCGATGGACGCTGCGGCGCGCCGCGGGCCGAAATCAGCCAGCGCCCGTAGGCGTTCACGGCAAAGGGAACGAGCGGCCAGGGAAAGCCCTTGCGGTCGTAATCGAGATAGAGCACCGAGTTGGCGAAGGCGTGGCCGAGCGGGCGGTGCAGCGGCTTGTAGGCGTAGGCCACGTCTATGCCTTCCTTCAACAAGGCGGTGGCGAGGTACTTGCCGCCGGCACGGTGCCCCTTTACCGTGAAAGTCTGCTCCTCGGGCTCGTCCCACGCGTTGGGCCCGCGGCGGTGACCCTTCCACGGCTGTATGTCCACGGAGTCGTAGGCGAGGACCGAGAAGGCGGGAACACAGTCCTCGCGGAAGTTCTCGTACTGGTCGTCGCCCCAGATGAGCACGAAGTCCGGGTTGAACGCATCGAGCTCGGCCCGGATCTTTCGGAACTGATGTATCAGGTCCTCGCGGTGCCGGTCGGAATGGGCCAGCCCCTGGTCGTTGCCCCACTGCTCGCGCATCGTGGGGTGCCAGTTGTCCGCCGAGCGAAACCGTTCGGCGAGCGCGGGATCCTCCAGGCACTTGAGAATGCGCCCGCTCATGTTCCCCTTGGTCAAAAGGGGGGGGTAGTGGGTCATGCCGAGACCGAGTATCTGGCCCATGATTGTCTCCTCCTGAAGGGAGAATTCTACGCGGTCGGGGAGTGTCGAGGAATGAGTGTCGAGCGAAAAAAGTAGTAAGGCGACAACGCTTCTCCCTCGATACCCGACACCCCGCATCACGGCTTCAGCCTATACAATGCTTGTCCAGGAGGATATCTATGAAGATCAAGCGCATCGAGCACGTTGGCGTGGTAGTGCGGGACACCGAAGCGAGCAGGCGGCTCTGGGAGGATTGTTTCGGCATCCCTCTGGGCAGCGTGGAGGAGAACCCGAAGCGGCGGCTCGCCCTGTACCCGGTGGGAGGGTCCATGATCGAGCTGATCGCCGGAACGACGCCCGACAGCAAGCACGCGCGCATGGTCGCGGAGGGCAAGGGCGGGCTCAATCACATCTGCTTCGAGGTCGAGAATATCGACGAAGCGCTGGCGGAATTGAAGGGGAAAGGCATTCCACTGCTCGACGAAGTGCCGCGTATCGGCCACGCCGGCTGCCGCATCGCCTTTCTCGATCCCTCCGCCACCGAGAACTGCCTCATCGAGCTGGCGGAACTGCCGGCCGGGCATCCCTGAGAGGGCCTGGGGCCTTTCCCAGAACGAAAAGCAGGACTTAGCCACAGATACACGCAGATAAACACAGATTTCAAAACCCAAGGTCTAACAGTTTGTTGAAAATCGCCCAAAGAACCGTTCGTATTGAGCGTAGCGAAGCGGAGTCGAAATATGAACGGCTTACCATCAGGTAGTTGGCACGCTTCGACTCCGCGCCTGCGGCGCTACGCTCAGCGCGAACGGAGAATTTCAACAAACTGCTAAGGAAGAATTGGTCTTGAACTTGCCGGCGGCCGTCGGCGGTTGTTCCGCCCCGGATCTATCTGTGTTCATCTGTGTTTATCTGCGGCTGAAAAAAGCATGTTTTTGAGACTGCTAATGCCTCCCTCCCGAATTCAATGCTCTTTCCGGTAAGCCTCGTCGGCTCGTATCCCCAGCCGGAATGGCTGATCGACCGCGCTGCGCTGACGCAGCAAAGCGTGCCGCGCGTTCGCGCGCGCGAGTTGTGGCGCGTCCCGGAGCCGCTGCTCGAGGAAGCGCAGCGCGATGCGACGCTGCTGGCGATCCGGGAGCAGGAAGCGGCCGGCCTCGACATCATCACCGACGGCGAGATTCGGCGCGAGAGCTACTCGAACCGTTTCGCCACCGCCCTCGAGGGCATCGACCTCGAGCATCCCGGCACGATCCTCAATCGCCGCGGCAAGCCCCAACTCGTGCCGCGGATAGCCGGCCCGATCCGCCGCCGCGGCCCGGTCGAAGTCGAGGACCTGAAATTCCTGCGCGCGCATACCCGCAAGCTCGCGAAGATCACCGTGCCGGGCCCGTTCACCATGACGCAGCTCGCGCAGAACGACTACTATCCCGACGAGGAAAGCGCCGCCCTGGATTTCGCCCGGGCGGTGAACGAGGAAATAAAGGACCTCTTTGCCGCCGGTGCGGACGTCGTGCAGATCGACGAGCCCTACCTGCAGGCGCAGCCGGAGAAAGCGCGCCGCTACGGTCTCGAAGCGCTCAACCGCGCGCTCGAGGGCGTCACCGGCGCCACGATCGTCCACCTGTGCTTCGGCTACGCGGCGATGATCGGGCGGGTGAAGCCCGACGGATATTCGTTTCTGCCGGAGCTGCGAGAGTGCGCCTGCCAGCAGGTTTCGATCGAGACCGCGCAGCCCAGGCTCGATTGTTCCGTGCTGGCGCGGCTCGACAACAAGAAGATCGTGCTCGGCGTCATCGATCTTGCGGACATGGAGATCGAGACCGCGGCAACGGTCGCGGAGCGTATCCGGCGCGCACTGCCCTACGTGAGCGCCGGGCGCATCGTCGTCGCGCCGGACTGCGGCATGAAATACCTGCCGCGCGAAGTCGCGCGCGGAAAGCTGCGCGCGATGGCGGATGGCGCGCGGATCATGCGCGCCGAATTCGGAGAGAAGGAAAGGGAAAGAGAATGAAGCGAGGGGAGCAGGGAGCAGCTCGGCCTCGCTCCATCACTTCGTCAGCCGGCCTTGCGCAGCTGCTGCTCGCCGCGCAGCCCGTCGAGGATTGCGAGCGCGCGCGCCATCGAGAACTCGCGCGTCTTTCGATCGAACGCCTTCGGATTGGCGGGCATCATGTAGCCGTGGTGCACGCCCGGGAAGATGTGCACTTCGACGTTCTTCATGCGCGCCGGCACGGCGCGGTAGGCTTCCTGCACCGGCGGCGGCGCAGCGTGGTCCTGGTCGCCCCAGATGATGCACACGGGCTGGGTGACGCCATCCAGCTCCTTGATGAAGTCCAGCATCTGCGTGCCGTGGCATGAGATACCGGCGTCATAGCCCAGGCGTTTCGGCCCGAGGATCGCGTAGGGACCGCCGAAGCAGAAGCCCATCGCCGCGGCGCGGCCGTTGAATTCCGGCAGCTTCCGCAATTCGGCCAGGGTGTCCGCCATGTCGCTTTCGCCGGCCTTGATCACCGGGAGGCGCGGCTGCGAGCGCGATTTCGTGCGCTCGTCGTCCCGTCCCAGCGGCCCCGGCACGGTGCGCCAGAACAAATCGGGCGCGGCCGCGATGCAGCCGTGCGCGGCAAACTCGTCGGCAATGCCGCGCATGTCCTGGTCGACGCCGTGCACGGCGGACGCGAGCACGATGGCGGGAGCCTTGCCGCCGCTGTCGGGCGTGACCAGATAGCAATCGAATTCGCCCCCGTGACTGGAGCGTACCTTGATGTCCTTGCGTGGCATGTTGTCTCCTCTCGGTCGTGATTCCGGATAACCGGCGCGCTTACCGTATATCAGGGCGGGGGGCTTGTCCACCGTCACCGCCAGCCGTCAATTCCACCGCGTCTGCGTGCCGGGGAGTCCCGATTGACCGCTGCTTTCGGACCAAGTATAAGCACAGTCATGAACGAGGCCATCGGTTTTGAAGAACTGCGCTGGCTGCGGGAGATTTCCCAGGTGATCAAGCACAGCGTCCCCGAGCTGGTCGGGGCCCGGCTCGTGAAACGGGGATTGGTGGAGCGGAAAACCAACGGCTTCACGATCACTCCGCGAGGGCGCATCGCGCTCTCCCGGCTGGGCTAAACCGTCTTGCGCCACACGCTCGCCAGCCACGGCTGCTGATCGCGCGGGAGGCCGGCGGGGCGGTAGTAGTGGGTGAGCTCGGAGAAACCCGCGCCTGACACATGGCGGCGCCAGCTCTCGAGGTCGTGATACGCGCCGTAGCGCCCGCGGTTCCACCCTTCCTCGTTGTTGCCGCGCGGGTTCGAGGCGAACAGCACGCCGCGCGGTTTCAGGGATGCACGCAGTTCCCGCAGCACGCGGCTCAATTCCCCGCCGGGCACGTGAAACAGGACGGCGTTGGCGAACACGCCGTCGAAATGGCCGTCCGGCAGATCCAGCTTCAGGAAATCCTGCTGCCACACCGCGCAGCCGCTGTCGGCGCGCGCCATTTCGGCGAAGCGCGCGGCGCCTTCCAGCCCGATCGCGATGTGGCCGAGCGCGGTAAACGCCTTGAGGTCGCGTCCCGGCCCGCAGCCCAGATCGAGTATCGTGAACGGCGGTTCGCCCTCGATGTATTGCAGCAGCGCCGCGATGTTCTGGCTGACGTCGTGATCGCGCGTGCCTTCCCGGAACTCCTCGGAATGCCGATTGTAGTGTTCCAGCGTGAGCTCGGAAATTTTTTCCGGTCCCCCCGGAGGCGTGGTCTTCCCGTTCATGTCAGAGCGATGCGCTGCCGTTCTATCGGCGCACCAGCAAACCGTTCGTCTCTCCGCGCGCGCGCAATCGCTCGCACTGCGCGCCGGACAGGGCCGTATTCGTCGATGAACTTTCCGGGTACATGAGGTTGTCCGGCTCGTTGCTGTGCTCGCCGCTGTCCGAGAGCAGGTGCACGAGCTCGTGGGCCAGCGCGAGCGGCAGGTCGCGCGCGCCGTAAGCCACCCACACCGTATTGGCGAGCTCGGGCCGCGTCGCGGCGTTCTCCTGCCCGATCGCCTCGGCGTCGTACGCGGGTTGATTGCGCGTGTCCTCGACGAAGAAAATTGCCGGCCTGGCGACCGCCATGCCGCGCAGCAATTCCCTGGACACCGGCGTGGAGTAGAAATGGAACCGGGCCGGCGCCTCGAGCAGCCGCAGCTCGGCCGCCCCGAGCGCGACGCCGCATTGCCCGAGCAGCCGCATCGCGTCCCACACGGCGCTGACGATATCGCCCGCCTGCCAGCGCGCGCCCTGAAACGCGTAGAGCTGCAGCACCAGCCCGTGCGAAGCGCCCTGCGAGCCGGGTAGCTGCTCGGCGGAGATCGAGCGGGACTCGACGACGTTCACGCCTTCGGCCGCCAGCGCGGGCGTTGCCGCGGCGTGCAGCAGGGCCAGTCCTGAGTACAGTGCTTTGACCGGGGAACGCATCGAGCAAGGATGAAGGCAGGAATTGTTCCGGGTTCAATGTTCAACGTTCAAGGTTAGTCGTGCAACTTTGAACCTGGAACTTGGAACGGGCCTTATCGCCTCCCCCTGCCAAGAATACAGGAAGCCCGAGGTTCCGTTCCACTTTGAAGCAGGCGAGGGGTCATCCCTTAGAGTGCCTAACAAATGAGGGGATGGCCCCTCGCTATCGCTCTCCCCTCATGCTCCCCTGCATCAGGGCCCATATCTTTCATTTTGATATGGGCTCTTAGTGCTTGTGCGACTCCGCGCGGCAGTTGGCCGTACAATTCCCGGATGAGGAGTCCTGCCAGTTCTGAAAGGCGTACGATGAATGACGACGACACTCCCACGGGACGATTGCTGAGCCGCCGCGAAGCGCTCGGATGGATGGGCATGGCGGGTGCGGGGATGCTCATGCGCAGCTTTTCCGCGGGGGCGCAGGGCCGGCCCGCCTGCATCGCGCGGCCGCAGCAGACCGAGGGGCCGTACTTCGTGGATACCGGCTTGAATCGCTCCGACATACGGTCGGACCCGGCGTCCGGCGCAATCAAGCCGGGGCTGCCGCTGCAGCTTGCCTTTCAGGTCTCCCGTGTGGAGGGAGGCGGCTGCGCGCCGCTGCGGGACGCCCATGTCGAGCTGTGGCAGTGCGACGCTCTGGGCGTGTACTCGGGCGTCAGGGATCCGGGTGCCGACACGACCGGGCAGAAGTACCTGCGCGGCTACCAGGTTACCGACGCTGCGGGCGCGGCGCGGTTTACGACGATCTATCCCGGCTGGTATCCGGGCAGAACGGTACACCTCCATTTCACGATACGCACCGGGCGCTCCTCCGGGCGCCGCGAGGAGTTCACCTCCCAGCTCTATTTTGATGACGCCCTCACCGACCGGGTGCTGGCGAACCCTCCGTACTCGAGCCGCGGACCGCGCACGCAGAAGAACAATGGCGACGGTCTCTACCGGCGGGGCGGTTCGCAGCTCCTGCTTGCGGTGAGGGAACAGGGACCAGGGCTGGTTGCGGCGTTCGACATCGGGATGCAGGCGGGATGACTGCAAGGATGAAGGGTGAAGGTGAACGTGGAAGAAGGAAGGAGCACCCGAGCGTGCACTTCGTCACATAGCGGCTTAGAGGGCAAAAAAAATGAGCTTGTAGTGTGCAGCTTCTTTCCCTCACCCTCAATCCCTCTCCCGGAGGGAGAGGGAAGGCAAGCCCTTCGCCCCCCGGGAGAAGGGTTGGATGAGGGAAGAGACGTTATTTTGTTCGTCGCTCTTAATTGCAATGGCCAGCGTCGAAAAATCTGCGCCGAATGTGGGCAACGTATCTATGCCAGCTTCCGCATGATTTCCTTCTTGACCGACCTGATCCCGGAGTGTCAAGAGTAATCGGGCACATTACTTGCTTGTCTTTTTGTCCTGTAACCGGGGGTCCGAGCTGCTGTCCGGGAGTAAAATCCCGGGCGAGAATTCGGCGCCGTCCAGGCGGCGTCGAGGACTTCGGGCAGGCTGCGGGGCCAATTCAAATAACACGCTCGTCTTGACGCGAGACCGCAGCACAGCCCTCCGCCCCGGCCCTAGGGTATTTAGCGCCATGCCCTAGGGGATGTACCTGATTTGAGGCGGCGCTCCGGCGGTTTAATCTGTCACTCGCGCGACTCGGCTGTCCTGCGCGCTGAGCTTGCGGATGGGCCGATTGCTGGTTACCGGAGTCGGTGTATGTCAAGGATAGATGGTTTGTCACGCAATAGTCGCAGCACCGCATCGCTGGGGGGGGCATGTTCAAGTCGTTGCTAAAGCCGAAGCCGCTGAAAATCGCCGGCGCAATACTCGCATTCGCCGCATCGTTCG
>CAZQJF010000068.1:0-10264 GCA_964593735.1 uncultured Streptomycetaceae bacterium
ATAAACACAGATGAACACAGATAAGACCTTAAGCCAAACTGGCCACGGAATCACACGGAAAACACGGACAGAACGGAAGACCTGAAATGTTTTTGTTCGTTGATTGGGTTGCTTCGCTTTTGCGGTTTCTGTGTGCTTCCGTGTGTTTCCGTGGCTGAAATGATCTTGAATTTCAGGTTTGAATTGATCCGTGTTTATCTGTGTGTATCTGTGGCTAAGTCCTCCTTTTCGTTTTTGAGTGAGGTTTAACCCCATGCCGCTCAAGCGCGTGATACTGGAAATGGGCGCCGGCAACGATCTGCACGGCGCCGACTACACCAAGGCTGCACTGCGCGCGGTGCAGGACGCGCTGCACCATTCGTCCTTGAGCCTGGTTCGCTCGCTCGGCCTGGATTCGAAAGCGATGCAGGTGGAGGTGACCATCGGCGTGCAGCGGCCCGACCAGGTCGATGCCGCGGCGGTAAAAGCCAGCCTGCCGCGCGGGCAGGTGACGGTGAAGGTGGTGAAAGGTGGCCTGGACGTGCCGGACGAGGACGGGCACGACAGGGCGGTGATCGCGAGCGCCGCCGTCGCGGTCAGGTTCGAGCTGCCGTAGCCCGCGCGGTAGAAACTGGCGGCTGAGCCGCCAACTGAATCGGCGCACCGGTCCGGACGAGCGGAACGCGGGCTCCTAACAAGTTGATGCGGCGGCTACAAAACTCAGCCCGCGTGCAGGCCCCAGGCGGCGTCCGGGGCTCCCGCCTCGCGGCACGCACGACCGGCTTGCTCGAGTTCCGCCTCGGTGCCGTCCGCCGCGAGATAAAGGGCGGCGCCCCCCGCGGCGAGCCGCATGGCGATCGCCTTGCCGATGCCGCGCGAAGCACCCGTGATAAGCGCGGCTTTTCCGTTCAATTCATCACCCATCGAAGCTCGTCGACCGCATCAATCGCCCCCCCTCGGCGCGAAGAACCCGTGTCGCATCCCCTTCCACCGGGCTGACGGCTTCCGCAAGCTCCGGCGTATCCGGCTGGCGGCTTTGATGTCGTTCATCGCGTCTCCTCGTCGATTGCCGTGCGGAACTGCGCCATCTTAACGGAAGGGGAAGGAACCCGGCGCCCCGCCTCCCGCACGGCATGGGAAGAACGGCCGGAGGCGAAGGACATCGTGAGATGACTGTCGTCCGGCGGAGACACCCTCCACTGGAACAAACAGGCGCTGAATGTCTCCAACCAGGAGTCCCCCAAGGTTCGAGATTCTGGAAATGCAGCGAAAACCAACTGTGCTGGCGGTCGATGACAAGCCAGCCAACCTGCTGGCCATCGAGGCCGTGCTCGGCGCCCAGTACAACGTCGTGCGCGCCTATTCGGGGGCCGAGGCCATCGAGCTCGTGAACTCCCGGGAGGACATCGACCTCGTGCTCATGGACGTTCAAATGCCTCTGATGGACGGCTTTGAAACCGCAGCCCGGATCAAGCAAATCGAGAGCGCGCGGGACCTGCCGATTGTGTTCATAACGGCGGTCTATCGGGAGGACCCTCACGTCAGGAAGGGTTACGAAGCCGGGGGGGTCGACTATTTCTCCAAGCCGTTTGACCCCGAGATACTCCGGTTGAAGGTCGGCATATACGCCGCCTTCAGGCAAAGATCCGTGATGCTGAAGGAGCGGGAACAGCACATACGCATATCCGAGGAACTGTTTGCTGCGGGCAACAGGCTCTCGTCGATCCTGGAAACCCTGCCCGTAGGGGTGATCATTGCGGACCTCGAGGGCCGGATCTGCCAGGTCAATGAGGCGGTATCGCGCATTCTCAAGTCCGTGGAGCCCATGCAAAGCGATGCGTACGGTGAAATTCTCGGATGGTGGGAAGGCGCCGGCCGGATCATCAAAGAGCAGAGCGGTCCGTTGTCGCGGGCCCTGCATGGAGGACAAACGTCGCGCAACGAGCTGGTAAAAATCCGGTGTCTCGACGGATCGGTGAAAACGGTACTGTGTTCGGCGTCGCCGCTATCCAGGGCCGACGGTCAGGCAGTCGGAGCGGTGCTGGTGGTCCAGGACGTTACAGAACCGAAAAAATTCGGTGACGATCTTCAGGACCGGATCACGAAGCTGGTTTCGCTCGGCGTCGAACTGCAAGAGGCGCGCACCTAGCCGCGCAGTTTTTTCCACAGTCGCGCTGCCGCGGATTCCCGCGGGCCGATGCGCATCCGCTCCCGCAGCGAGGTAAAGCGCCACAACAGGACGAGCGTTCCAGCCAGCACGGCGAAGGGCAGCACTTTGCGCACGGGTCGCGGCACGGAATGAAATTCCGCGCCGAACGAGAACAGCGCCTTCAGCTTGTCCAGGCCGACCGCTTGCTCCGGGTCGGTCATCTCGGCAAGGCTCAGCGTGACGTCGGAATAGTGCTCGACTTCCAGCCGCTTGAGCGTCCGCCCCGGCCGCCGGAGCGCCTCCACCGCGCCGGCTATCGAGGATCGCGCTGCCGTCTCCCGCTCGATCTCCTCTTGCGTGACTCCGAGGTGCTCGGCAAGCAGCCGATCGCGAAACTTGCGGATGGCGCTCGCGATGTCGGCGCGCCCGCCCGCTTCGATTGCGAGGTCGCATTCGGTATCGACGCCCATCGAGCGGTTGTTGATGTTCGCGGAGCCGATGCGCATCCATTCGTCGTCCACCGCCATCATCTTCGAGTGCACGTCGATGCACGTGCCCTCCGCCAGGCAGGGCATCTCGGGGTAGTAGACGTGGAAGCGCCGTTCTGAGTCGGCTGCGCGCAGCCGCTCCACCATCTTGCTCCTCAGCACCCCCATCGTGTACTCCTCCAGCCAGCCATGGCTCAGCAGCCGGGTGACCACCACGATCTCGGGTCCGCCGGGCTCCCGCAGGCGCGCCTCGAGGGCCTCGCCGATCTTGTGCGCGGTAAAGTACTGGTTCTCGATATAGATATAGCGCTTCGCGCGCGCGATCATGTCGAGGTAGAGCGCTTCGACTTCGCGCGTGCCCTTGTGTGGCTCCGACTCCGGAGCAGTCACGGCGATGGCCACCGGCAGATTGGTAACTGACGGATCGAGAGTGGGCGGCCACGGGTCCTCCCCGGCGGGGACGGGAGGAATCTCCTTGCCGGTCGACGCCCGCCAGCGCTCGCGCACTATGCGGCCGAGTTCCCGCGCCGCCTCGCCGTCGACCCCGATCATCAGGTCGTGGAACGGCGGATAAGGCTGGTCAGCCACGACCCGGTGGGGATCGTCGGGCGCATGAGCGGGGGTGTCCCAGCGCTGGCAGGTAAGGTCTAGCCCGCCGCAGAACGCGATCGCATCGTCGATCACCACGATCTTCTGATGATGCGACCCTCCCGGCGGATGCGTGTTGTCGAACTCGAGATGCACGCGGTGATGCGGTTTCCAGCCCCATCCGAGCCGCAGCTTCAAGGGCGCTTCCCGATCCTTGGCGTAGATCATCGGGAAATCCCAGTCCAGGACGTATATGTGCAGTCCGCGCCGCCGGCGCGCCAGGTCGTTGAGATATTCTCCGACTTTCGCGCGCGGATCCTTGCTGTCGCATTCGACGTCCAGGCAGCAATTGCTGTTGAAATCCCAGGCGACAACGACAATCGATTGCCGCGCGCGCTCGGCGGCGGCCATGAAAACCTTGAAATAATCGTCGCCGTCGACAACAAAGGCGACCCTGCCCGCGTCGGCGACGCGCCGGCAATTGCGGCCTTCCTCGAAGATGCTCTGCGGCGAGCTTGATATGGACATTCTGGGCTTGAGCTACGCCGGAGGGACGCGGATCAAAGTCTACAAAAGAGAGGCGCCACTAAGGACTACGCCCGGGCGGCTCAGCGCATATTAGAACCCACCCTTGTTGGGGGAGGGAAATATTTTCTGGATGGTCTGGCAGCCGGCGGGACTTGCCGTCACGTGCGGTCGATGCGACCGCCCGGAAGTCGCTGCCGGTTACTTCACGAAATCGCGCCGCTTGATTCCAATGGCAATCAGGTGCGCTTCGTAGTAGCTCACGTGAGCGTCCGGATGCAGCCCCGTGCTCGCCGCGCGCGTCACGCGCATCTCCTCTTTCGGACTGCTCGAAACGTACCCGCTTACGACGAGCAGCGCGACGATCAGTATCCCTATTGCCGGTGGTTTGTTCATGGAAGCCTCCACGTGAAGCGTACAGGGGCACGAGAGCCTTCACCAGCGCAGGAACGATGATTTTCTTGTGGCGGCACGAGGCGTTCGTCTGTAGCGACCTCACTACGCGCCCCGTGGAGTAGGATTGGCGCCACGTGGAAGAGGATGATCCTCCTGTCATCGGACAATCACCTCTGGCGACGTTTCCTGATTGTTTATATGATGCCTCCCCAATGTCTCGAATCCTCGTTATAGACGACAACAAGGACATCCGTGACCTCATTCAGCGGATCCTCCTGGACGCTGGTTACTCGGTGTCGGTTGCTGGTGATGGTCACGAAGGCCTGCAATTGCTGCGAGCCACGCACGCGGAAGTGGTCATTACCGACATATTCATGCCGAATCAGGACGGCATCGAAACTATCGCGCAGCTCAAAGCAGAATTCCCCGGTACGAAGATCATCGCCATATCGGGCGGCAGCAAGCTGGTGAACAGCGGCAGTTATTCCACGACCCTGCGGGAATTGGGTGCCCATGCGCTCCTGGCCAAACCGTTCGACCCCGACGAGCTGCTTCGTATTGTGGGCACCGCGCTGGAGGAGCAGTGAAAATTCAGACGGAACCGATCGGCAGTATTCCCAGGCCGCTCGAACTGATCGAGGCGATCGAAAGGACGGGTGGGGATGACGACCCGAGCCTCGACCCGCTGTACGACGCGGCAGTCCGCGATGTCATCCAGCGGTTCGAAGCCACGGGTTCGCCGGTAATTACCGACGGCGAGCAACGGAAGTATCACAATTTCTGGACGTATTGCGTCCATGGGTTGACCAATACCTCCCCGGACGGATTCAGGATTCCGTTCGCCGCGGGACACGTGCGCCGCATGCCTCGCCTGACCAGCGGCCCGTTCCATTACAAGCGTTACGCGGACAGTTTTCTGGATGTGGCCATGCGCTATGCGCGCGCTCCGGTCAAACAGGCGGTGATCTCGCCCTCGGCGCTGAGCCTCATGTACCCGCCCGACCCCATTGCCGATTATTCCCGCGAAGCGTTCATCGCGGACCTGATGCGAGAGCATGAAAACGAGGTTCGCCGCTGCTTTCAGAAGGGCGCCCATTCGGTCCAGATCGACTTCACGGAGGGCCGGCTTGCGATGAAAGTCGACCCCTCGGGGAAACTGCTGCACAGCTTCATCGATCTGAACAACCTGGCCCTGTCGCGATTCTCCCCGGGCGATCTCAAGCGGATCGGGATACACACCTGTCCGGGCGGCGACCGCGACTCCACCCACAGCGCCGACGTCGACTATGCCGAGCTGCTGCCGAGCCTGTTTGAACTGAAGGCCGGGAATTTCTTCATTGCTCTGGCGGGCGAGAAGGACCGCGTGCGTGTCCTCAAGATCATCCGCACGTATATGAAGCCGGACCAGCGCATCTTCATCGGCGTGGTCGCGCCTATCGATCCACGCGTCGAATCGCCCGAAGAAGTGCGCGATCGCATTCTCGAGGCCGCCGAGTACATTCCGGTCGCACAGCTTGGGACGACCGATGACTGCGGGTTTTCGCCTTTCTGCGACGACACGTCAACGACGAGAGACAAGGCCTTCGAGAAAATTCGTGCGAGGGTCCTCGGAACCGCGCTGGCGGAGCGCGTGCTCGAGGGACGGTGATGCCGGCCGGCGCCGACGAAGACGCGCTGCTGCACTCTGTCGCGATACAAAACGCGACGGCTATTCTCATCGCGCGCCGGCGCGCGGAGGAGGAGCTGGTCGCGACGAAGGAGGCGCTGCGCCACTCCGCCGAGCGCCTGGAACTCGCCCTCGCGGCTAGCCACCTGGGCGACTGGAGCTGGGAGGCGTCGACCGACCTCGTGACTTTGGGACCGCGGGCGGCTGAAATCTTCGGACTTGCACCCCAAACTCCGATTACCTGGACGCGCATCCGGGATTTGCTGCACCAGGACGACCGCGAGCGCGCCCGCATAGCGGTCGAACGCTCGCTGACGGAGCGCTCGGATTATGACACCGAGTATCGAGTGACCCATTCGTCCGGTGAGCCGCGGTGGATTGCAGCGAAAGGCCGCGGCACTTACGCGGAGGATGGCTCGGTATTGGGAATGATCGGCGTCGTCCAGGACATCACCGAGCGCAAACACGTCGAGGAAACCCTGCGTGAAAACGAGGAGCGACTTCGCGCCACGTTCAACCAGGCGGCGGTCGGAATCGCGATTGCTCAACTCGATGGCCGTTTTCTCGAGCTGAACACGAAATTCTCGGATGTCCTGGGGTACTCGGAGGACGAGCTTCGGCAGTTGACATTCGTCGACATCACCCATCCTGATGATTTGCCCCAGACTCAGGTGAACGTCCAGCGCCTGCTTGCCGGGGAAGTGGCGGCATTCACCCTGGAGAAGCGGTATGTGCGCAAGGATGGCGCCACGTTGTGGAGCAGCACGACCGTAACGACACTGAAGGAGAAGGATGGCAGGCCCAGCCGGTTTATCGGCGTGATCGAGGATATTTCGCAACGCAAGCAGCTGCTCGAAAGCGAACGCTCGGCGCGCGCGGAAGCCGAGCGCATGAGCGCGATGAAGGATGAATTTCTCGCGACCCTCTCCCACGAGCTTCGCACGCCGCTCAGCGCGATTCTGGGCTGGTCGCTGGTTCTTCAGCGGCACCCCATGGCGGGAGGGGAACTGCAAAAAGCGCTCGAAACCATCGAGCGAAACGCGCGATTGCAGGCGCAGCTCATCGACGATCTGCTCGATATGAGCCGGATCACGTCGGGCAAGGTGCGTCTCGACGTCCAGCCGGTTGAACCGGTTTCGTTCGTCGAGAGCGCCATCGAGACGGTGAAACCCGCGGCGGACGCGAAAGGGATCAGGCTGCAGAAATTGCTGGATCCCTCGGCCGGTCCGATTTCAGGCGATCCGGCCCGGTTGCAGCAGGTGGTCTGGAACCTTCTGTCCAATGCCATCAAGTTCACCGAGAAGGAGGGCAAAGTCCAGGTAACGCTGCAGCGGGTGAACTCGCACATCGAGATCACCGTTGCGGATACGGGTGTGGGCATAGGGCCGGAGTTCTTGAGTCACGTTTTCGAGCGCTTCCGGCAGGCGGATCCCTCCAGCACCCGCCGGCACGGGGGTCTCGGCCTGGGGCTGTCCATAGTCAAGAATCTGGTCGAGTTGCACGGTGGAACCGTGCAGGCCTTCAGCCCCGGAGAGGGGCTGGGCACGACGTTTACGGTAACACTGCCCCTGACGGTCATACACCGGGCAGCGAGCGCCGGCGAGCGAGTGCATCCGAGGGCGGTATCGGCGGTCACGTCTGACTACCCGCTCGCCGACCTCTCGGGGCTGAAAGTGCTGGTCGTCGACGATGAAGGCGACGCCAGGGACCTCGTGCGGAAAGTCCTGAGCGATTGCGGAGCAGAGGTAATAAACGCCGGCTCCGCCTCAGAAGCGCTGGCGCTCGTGCAGAAGGAGCTGCCCCAGCTCATGGTGACCGATATCGGGATGCCGGAGATGGACGGTTACGAGCTGCTCCAGTGTATTCGTGCGCTTGACCACGCAAAGGGCGGGAACACTCCAGCCATTGCGCTCACCGCGTTCGCGCGCTCCGCAGACCGCACGCGGGCTTTGCGCGAGGGTTTTTTGGTGCACGTGTCGAAACCCGTGGAGCCGTCGGAGCTGATCGCGACGGTCGCAAGCGTTGCGCGAAGGTCCCGGACATCGTGAACGGGACCGGTTCGGTTGCCACACTAGGACAGCAAGCGCCGGGGCAGGTCAATGGTGAAAACGCACCCCGTGCCTGGTACGTCGCGGACGCTGAGAGTGCCGTTGTTTGCCTCGACGCTGCGCCGGGCGATCGACAGTCCGAGTCCGAGCCCGGATTTATCCTTGCCGCCCTGCGTGAACGGCTTGAACATTTTTTCCGGGGCGCCCGGCGGGAGGCCGCCGCACTGATCCTTGACGTCGATCAGGATTCGATCCCCCGCTGCGTAGGCGCTCAATGAGACCTCGGTGTGGTGCGCCGTGAACTTGAACGCGTTTTGCAGCAGGTTTCCAACCGCCGAGAGCAGCGTGTGCCAGTCGGCATCAACCGCAAGTCCGCTTTCGACTTCGGCGACGACAAATCTGCATCCCCGGGCCTGCGCCTCGAGTGACGCGGAGATCTTGGCTTCGGCGATGAAGTCGGCAAGCGAGATCATCTGGTATCGCGGAGGCATTCCGGCTGATACCCGCACGTCGGCAAGGGTGCGATCCACGAGATCGCGCAATCCTATCAAGCTGCGGTCCAGTATGGCGGCCGTCGCCCCATTCAACCCTACACTGCCGCCCCTGATGGCGGTAACGGCGAGCATGGCCGTGTGTATGTGGTTTCGCAGCTCGTGTGCGAGAAACCCCAGCCGCTCATTCAACGCCTCGATGCCTTTATCCGCGGCCAGAGTATCGCGCTGGTAGGAAAATTCCGTGACGGCATCGGCGATTCCATTGTCGAGACAGCGGTTGAGAGTTCGAAATTCGTCTGCCTGGAAGGTCTCAGCGCGTTCGTACGCCAGATCCGTTATCGACTGGCAGAGGTCGCCGTAGTCGTGAACCACCTGGTCCACCGTGAACCCATGCTGCAATAACTCGCGCCCGTGCCGCGAGGCCGTTACGCTGATCTCCGACGCAACCGGCTGCGCACCGCCCGCCGGACCGGAAACTTTGAGGCTTTGCTTCGGGTCCGACGTCTGTTCGACCTGGAGCGTCTTGATGAGCTGGTCAAGAAATAGCGGTATTCCGAACTCCAGCTCCGATGGGGTCGCTTGCGGCGCGGGTCTTTCAGCGACCTTGGACCGGCATCGGCCGATCAATTCAGTCCGGTTGGTGCTGAGGAATTCGTGCAGCATTCGCGTACCATAGGCTAATTCTTGACAAGTCAATGTTCGTCAGCACACATATGCCGTGAATAAGCCCTTACTGCTGAGTAATATAATAGTGTGGCCTGGCCACAGGCCTGCGGAAGACCCCGAGGAAACTCCAGTTTGGCGAAAAAGGGCCCATCGGATGCCGGTCAGCTTCTCGATCTTCGCCCGGAAGCGTTCGTCTCCGAGCGGCTGGTTTGGAAGGCCGCCGGGCAGGAAATGCCTGCCGGCGGGAGTCTCAGACCGCAGTTGTGGCGGTTCTCAACCGGGAGGCAAAGATGACCAAGCGATTCGCTGGCAGCATCTGTGTGGCGGCTTTAATGGTTTCCTGCGGGGCCATCGCGCAGTCTTTTCCGGAACGACAGATCGAATTTGTCGTGCCCGCCAACGCCGGGGCAGGATCGGACATTTTCGCGCGAGTGGTCGTCGACATCATTCGCAAGGAGAAGCTCGTAACCCAGCCGATAATCATCAACAATCGGGCCGGCGGCGGTGGAGCCATCGCGTCGGCATACGTAGCCCGGAAACGCGGGGATCCGTACACCGTCATGGCGTTTCCCACGGGAATGATGCTCACCGCGCCGCTGCGTTCGGGGCTCGACATCGGCATCGAGCGGTTCAGGCCGCTCGCGATACTGGGCTTCGACATCAATTGCCTCATGGTGAACGCGGATTCGCCATACAAAACCGTGCACGAGCTGGTCGCCGCGGCGAAGGCCCAGCCGAAATCCGTCAACGTCTCGATCGGATCGGCGGGATCGACGAGCCATTATTTCGTCCATACGCTGGAAAAGCGCACAGGCGCGCGCTTCAACGTCGTCATCATGAAGGGCGGCAGCGCGGCCGTCACCGCTTTGCTCGGGGGACACGTGCAGTGGACCGCGGGTCAACTGAGCGACGCGATGCCGCACGTTGAAGCGGGCAAGATGCGGGTGCTTGCCGTGGCCTCGCAACGCCGTCTTCCCGCTCTTTCCGGCATTCCAACGCTGACAGAGCTGGGCATCGACATGAACATCGTCGTAGGCCGCAGCTTCGCCGCGCCCGCGGACATTCCGGGCGATGCAGCAGCCTACCTCGAAAACCTCTTTGCCAAGGTCTACAAGAGCGCGGCCTGGCAGGACTACATGCAGCGGAACCTGATGGAGCAGGTGTACATGAACGGTGCTGAATACACCAGCTACCTCCTTGCCCGCCGGGCGGAGTTCACCGAGTTCATGAACGAGATGGGGCTGGTGACTAAGAAGTGACGGGGG
>CAZQJF010000069.1:0-3550 GCA_964593735.1 uncultured Streptomycetaceae bacterium
TGTTGGTATCGAATGTAGGGTGTCGAAGTTGTCGGATCACGGATCACGGATCACGCCTTCCCGTCACGGCTTCGCCGGCCGAAAGTGGTGCGCGAACGTGTACTCGTCGGTGCGCGCCGCGTACGAAAGATGGTTCTTCATGGCCCAGGTCGCGACCTGGTAGTGCAGCGGAATGAACGCGACTTCCGCCGCGGCCAGCGCCGCGGCTTCGCGCGCCAGGGCTTCGCGTTTGGCGGGATCCACCGTTCCCAGTGACCGCTCGACCAGTTGGTCCAGCCTGGGGTTGGAATAGCCGCCCCAGTTCCACGCGCCGTAGCCTTTGTCCGGATTGGCGGTGACCGCGAGCGAGCGCAGCGCCATGTCGCCGGCGAGCGAGCCCCAGCCGAGCAGCGCGATGCCGAACTCGCGGTTGCGCGCTTTCCCGAAGTAAACGGCCACCGGCATCGCCTCCACCTTGGTCGTGACGCCGATGCGGGAAAACATCTGCGCCACGGTCTGGGCGATCTGCTCGTCGTTCACGTAGCGGTTGTTGGGCGCCGCGACCGTCACCACGAAGCCATCGGGATAGCCGGCTTCCGCCAGCAGTTTCCTTGCGCCGTCGGGGTCGTACGGCTCGGGCTTGAGCGCGGCGTTGTGGCCGAAGACGCTGGGCGAGACGACGTTCGCGGCGGGCAGCGCGAGACCTTCCATGACGCGCCCGGCGATCGCCGGCCGGTTGATCGCCTTCGACAGCGCGCGCCGCACGCGCAGGTCCTTGAGAGGGTTGCTGTCGAGCGGCTTGCCGGCCCGGGAAAGCACGCCGGGCGGCCGGTCGCGGGACTGGTCGAGGTGCAGAAAGATGGTCCGCCACGAGACGGTCTGTTCCAGCCGGAGCGCGGGGTTCTTCTTCAGCCGCGCCAGATCCGCCGTCGGCACGTTCTCTATGGCGTCGAGCTCGCCGGAGAGGAGCGACGCGGTGCGCACGGGATCGCCCGGCACGATGACGAGAGTCACCTTGTCCCACGGCAGCTTGCCGCCCCAGTACTCATCGTGCCGCGCGAGCTCGATGCGGTTGCCGCGCGCAAAGCGCACCAGCTTGTAGGGGCCGGTGCCGACCGCCGCCTTGCCGCTGTCGAAGTCCACGCTCGCCGCGCCTTGCGCGGCCTTCTTCGAAACGATCATCACTTCGGCGAGATCCTGCGGGATCGCGCCGTAGGGCGCGGCGGTCTTCAAGCGTATCGTGTAGCGGTCCACGATTTCCTTCGCGACGATGGGCTTCACGTAGGTCGCGAAACCGCCGGGGGTGCCGGCGATCGTGAGCGGGCGCTCCAAAGAGTACGCCACATCCTCGGTCGTCAGCTCGGAGCCGTCGTGAAATCTCACGCCCTTGCGCAGCGTGAACTCCCAGGTGAGCGGATCGGGATTGCGCCAGGTGGCGAGCACCGGGACCGGCCGGCCGCGCTCATCCACGTGGAGCAGGGACTCAAAAACGTGGTGCTGCGCCGTGAGGTTGGGCTGCGCCGCCACGAAGTGCGGATCGAACGTGGTGACGTCGGCGGAGAGCCCTATGCGCAGATCGGCGGCATTGGCGGACGCCAGCGCCAGTGCAGCGGTCGTGCCGATCAATGCCGCCGATAATCGGCGGAGGGAAGGGCGTGATCCGTGAACCGTGATCCGTGATCCGCAGAATCCAAACATGCCGCTCGCCCTTTCGATCACGCCCCACCAGTCACGCTTCATCAGTCACGCCGCGGCCTCCGGTTCGAGTCCGCAAGATTCATAGGCATTCCTGTCGGCCGCCGGCGCGCCGCCGGGGGTCACATCCCCATCCCGATGGGGCCCCTGTTCCGCCTCTCGACGCGCGACCAGTCACGCCTTTCCTATTGAGGCCGGAACTCGTACGCCAGCGTGCGCTCGTCCGCGCGCGGCTCGTAGACGAGGCCTTTGCGCGTCGCCCACAGGTTGTGCTGATGATAGAGCGAGATGATGCCGAGGTCGCCGACGCCGATCTCCGTCGCCTGCTGCAGCAGCTTTTCGCGACGCCCGTCGTCCACCGTTGCGAGCGCCTGCTCCAGCACCGCGTCCATCTTCGGGTTGGCATACCGGCCGCGGTTCGCGGTGCCCATGCCTTTTTCCTTGTCGAACGTGGCGAGCAGCGCCTTCAACGGTGAGGAGGCTTCCATGGTCTCCGCGCCCCACCCGGCCAGCAGGAAGCTGAATTCGAGCTTGGAGCCGCGGGAGAAGAACACCGAGGACGGCATTGCGTCGACCTTGACCTGTATGCCCGCGCGCGCCAGCATTTGCGCGATTGCCTGCGCCACCTGCTCGTCGTTCACGTAGCGGTTGTTGGGCGCGTGCAGCGTGATGCCGAATCCATCGGGATAGCCCGCCTCCGCGAGCAGCTTTCTCGCGCCATCCGGATCGTAAGCTTCCAGCTTGATCCCCGGTGCATAGCCGAAGAATCCTCCCGGCATGAGTTGGCTGCTGGGGACCGCGGCGCCTTCCATGATGCGATCAACCAGCGCCTGCCGGTTGATCGCCTTGGACATTGCGCGTCGCACGCGCACGTCCCGCAGCGGGTTCCGGTCGAGCGGCCTGCCCGCCTTGTCCGTGACGAACGGGGACTTGTCGCGCGCGGTATCCATATGGAGGTACATGAGCCGCACGCTCACCGTGCGGTAAATGTTCAGTTCCCTGCTGGCCCGCAGCTTCGCCAGGTCGGAGGTCGGGACATTCTCGATGGCTCGCACTTCTCCCGCGAGCAGGGATGCGACGCGGGTGGGGTCGGACGTAATGATGCGGAACGTGACGCGGTCCCAGGCCGGTTTCGGTCCCCAATAGACGTCATGGCGCGCGAGCTCGATGCGGTCGCCACGCTGCCAGCGCACGAACTTGAACGGGCCGGTTCCTATCGTTGCCTTGCCCGAGTTGAAGTCCTCCGTGGCCGCCGTCGCCGCCGCCCTGGCGGACACGACCATCACCGTGCTCATGTCGTTGGGCATCTGCGGATACGGCGTGGCGCTCTTCAAGCGCAGCGTATACGGGTCGACCGCGATCTTTTCCGTGATCTGCTTGGTATAGGTCGTGAACGGCGAAGGGCTGTTCGGCACGTTGGGTATGCGCTCCAGCGTGAACACGACGTCGGCCGCAGTGAACTCGGTCCCGTCGTGAAACCGGACCCCTTTGCGCAGCCTGAACTCCCACGTCAGCTCGTCTACCGCCCGCCACGACTCGGCGAGGGAGGGCTTGAGCTTTCCCGCGGCATCCTTCGCGACGAGCGTCTCGAAGACATGCTGCCCGATGTTGTTGTTGGGCGTGAGGTTGTGGAAATGCGGATCGATCGATGTCACGTCGGCGCCGAGCGCCACGCTCAAGTCGGCGGCGTGCAGCGATGAGGTGGCGTGCGCGAGTGCGAGCGCAGCGGCCAGCACGGCAAATGGCTTCTTCACCAGCGTTGTTCCTTCCATGGAGTTTCAGAATGACCGGAACAGGCCTGGAACCCGGTCGGCAATTGAGGGGCTATCCCTTACATCGTTGCCGCTTCGCAAGCGCGCATTCAAAAAGCATACCG
>CAZQJF010000069.1:3650-10182 GCA_964593735.1 uncultured Streptomycetaceae bacterium
TTGCTGCCTTGTGCCGGTTTGCTGCATGCATGAACATGCGCTACCGGGCAGGATGCGCCCCTCAGTGAGCACGGGACAGGATCGACCGAACATGGCCGCACCCAATCGCTTCCTCGTCGTTGCCCGGGCGGGCGATCAATCGCTGCATCCGCAGTGGACCAGCGCATTGAGCGAGCGCGACTGGGACCTGGTCGTCAGTTATTTCGATGACGATCCGCATCGCTTTCGCGACGCCGGGGAAATCCGCATCGACGACAAAGGGCACAAATGGCCTGCTCTGCATGCCCTCCTGAGCCGGGCCAATTTCTGGCGACGCTATGACTATATCTGGTTTCCGGACGATGACCTGGCGGCCGATCAGGCGTCCATCAGCGAGCTGTTCAGGAAAGCGGCAGGGTTCGGGCTGATGCTCGCGCAACCCGCGTTGTCGTGGACGAGCTATTTCTCCCATCCTATAACCATCCGGCATCCGAGCTTCAGGATTCGCATGACCGACTTCGTGGAGATCATGGCGCCATGCTTCGAGCGCAGCTTTCTCGATGCGTGCCTTCCCACGTTTCGCGAAAGTGTGAGCGGGTGGGGCATCGATAGGCTGTGGCCCCGCCTGTTACCCTTGAACACGCGACGCTGCGCGATCATCGACGATGTCGAGGTGACGCATACGCGACCGGTGGGCGGCCCGACCTACGACAAACTGCGCGAGCAAGGTATCTCCGCCCGGGCCGAGTACCAGGCATTGCTGCGCAAACATGGAATCCCGCCCGACACCCGGCCGCGGGTAACAGCGGCGATCGACGGACGGGATAATTTTCTGGATGGTTCGCTCATGAACGACGCGGCAATCTTGCGAGAGCTTCTCGCGCGCGACTGGTCTGCATTCCAGGCCGCGAGGGAGCGCCAGGACACGAAATAGTGTCTGGCCGCGAGGCCGCAGTACGCGAGGTAGTGCCGGGACGCGCGCGGTATCGCGCTGCAGGTTCAGAACACGATGGACGCGGGCAACGCCCGCTCAACGAGATAGCGGTAGTCTTCCAGCCGCCGCTGCGGAAGGTACAGCGGGGATTTCGTTCCGTGGTCGTAGCGTGCAAACGGACGCAGGTAGCGCTCGTGGTATTCCCGGTCGCGAGCGTCCATGTACTGTTCGCACGTTTCGGGAAGGATGCTGTGGTAGCGCACGAGCCAGGCCAGGCCATCCGGCAGGTGGTTCTTCAGACGCGAGTACGCGAACTCGTCGTGATTCCACTGGAACACGCAGTTGTCCAGGCCTCCGCCGGGCGCACAGACGCTGACCGGCCGGTTCATGCAGACGACGTTTTCCGGCGCTTCGCCCGTGAGGAGGAGCACTTTGCCGAGATCGTGCACCAGGGTGACGAGCAGCCACTCCTCGGTCGCGGCGCCCTCGGCCTCCATGGCGTCTATCATCTGGAGGATGTGCATCTGCTGACTCGCGCAATACAGGCGCTGGTCCGTAGGATCGATGCACTGGGCGAGCTTTTCGATGAGACTCCACGGGCTCACCCGGCCCAGTACGGGTTCGCCATACTTGCGCCGGAGGGCAGCGATGGTACCGGGCGTTTGCGCATCGTGCCGCGCCTGGATCGCCGCAGCGCGTTGCCTGAAGCTTTCGGCAAGGGCTTGGGGCGAAGCAAGCGGCGGCGCGGGCTTTTGCGGCGCCGGCGGAGTTGTGTGTGCGATCAAGCTTTTCGAAAGATCGAAAACCACGGCGATCCTTGGCGGATACGATGAATGAGACACGATCCTAGCACGGTGCTCCGGCTGGCTCCGAGCCTGTCTCTGCGCCGTTTCCGCTGCGGATCGGGCTGGAGACGATGTTGAAGCTGGACGTTCTGGTCGCGGGTATGGGATTTGCGGGCGTGACCTCCGCGCGCGTGCTCGCGGATGCGGGCTATCGGGTCCATCTCGTCGACCGGCGCGGGCATATCGGCGGCAACGCCTACGACACGGCCGATGCTCATGGCGTGATCGTGCATCCCTACGGCCCGCACATCTTTCACACCAACGCCGACCGGATTGTCCAATTTCTGTCCCGGTTCACGGCGTGGCGTCCCTACCAGCACCGCGTACTTGCCAAGATTGGCGAACAGCTCCTGCCGATCCCGATCAACCGGACGACGATCAACCGCCTTTACGGCCTGCAGCTCGATGAGCGCGGCGTCTCTGATTTTCTCGCGGGAGTGCGCGAGTCGCGCGCGGCGATCTCGACCAGCGAAGACCTCTTGTTGAGCAGTATCGGCCGCGACCTGTGCGAAAAATTCTACCGCGGCTACACCAGCAAGCAATGGGGGCTCGACCTGTCGGAGCTTTCCGCCTCCGTCGTGGCGCGCATACCAGTACGTACCAACGACGACGACCGCTACTTTGCGGATGTCCACCAGTGCATGCCGGCCGACGGATACACGGCGATGTTCCGCCGCATGCTGGATCACGAGCTGATTACCTACGAAACCGGCGTGGAGCTCGCGGCCGTACGAAAATCGCTGCGGTACCGGCATCTCATCTATACCGGGAGCATCGACGCGTACTTCGACTTCCGCTACGGCCGCCTTCCCTATCGCTCGGTCGAATTCCGCCACGAGCACATTCCCTGCGTAGGGTGTTTGCAGGATGTGGCGACGATCAACTATCCCAATGATTTCGAGTTCACGCGCGTGACGGAATTCAAGCACCTGACCGGGCAGACACACGCCGGCACCTCGATCGTGCGGGAGTATCCGCGAGCGCAGGGCGAGCCGTACTATCCGATTCCGCGCAGCGAGAACGAGGCGCTGTTCAAGCGTTATCGCGCGGACGCCGATGCCTGCGCCGACGTGACATTTGTCGGACGGCTGGCCCAATACCGTTACTACAATATGGACCAGGTGGTCGGTGCGGCGCTTGCGGCGGCCGGTCGCCTGGCACCACTGCTCGGATGAGCGAAATGCTCCCGCCCCAGGGTCCGCATTCGGGCCGGATCGATGCTTGCCGTTTCAATTGACACCCCTGATCAGCGCACCTATTCTGACTGATTGCCCGCACCGTCACCGACCATGCCAGCACATCACAGCGGCACGCCAGCCAGCCTGGAAATGATCCGCAAGCTGGTCGCATTTCCGACGGTGAGCCGCGATCCCAATCTCGATCTCATCCATTTCGTGCGCGACTATCTGAAGCCGTTAGACGCCGAGATCCGGCTCACCTACGACGACGAGAAGCGCAAGGCCAACCTGTTTGCCACGCTGGGGCCGCGCGGCGAGCCGGGGATAGTGCTGTCGGGACATACGGACGTGGTTCCGGTGGACGGACAGGCGTGGGACACGGATCCCTACGAGCTGGTCGAGAAGGGCGGCAGGGTGTACGGGCGCGGCACCTCCGACATGAAGAGTTTCATCGCTGTCGCGCTGGCGCTCGCGCCGGAATTCGTGAGGCGCGGGATGAGGACTCCTCTGCATCTTGCGTTTTCGTACGACGAAGAAGTCGGGTGCCTGGGTGTCGGCAGACTCATCGCCGACTTGATGCGCGTGGGGATACGTCCGCGCGCATGCATCGTCGGCGAGCCGACCCTGATGCGGCCGGTCATCGCGCACAAGGGCAAGAAAAGCTATCGCTGCACGGTGCGGGGTCTCGCGGGCCACTCGGCCTACGCGCCGCTGGGGGTAAACGCCGTGGAATACGCCGCGGAGGCGGTGGCGTACCTGAAGGGTATGGCGCGCCGCCACCGCGACACCGGCCCTTACGACCGCAGTTTCGACATCGCGCACACGACCGTGCACACCGGCGTAATACGCGGCGGCACGGCGCTCAACGTCGTCCCTCACGATTGTGTCTTCGACTTCGAGTTCCGGCACCTGCCGGGGGATCAACCCGAGGCGCTGCTCGCCGAGTTCAAGGCGTTCGTTCAGGGGAAGCTGGAGCCCGAAATGCGCGCCGTGCACGCCGCTGCCGGGTTCGTCATCGAGCAGCTCGCCGAGATCCCGATGCTGGACACGGGCGCGGAAAGCGAGGTAGTCGCGCTGGCTCACGAGTTGTCGGGCAACCACGATCTCGCCAAGGTGTCCTTCGGCACCGAGGGATCGCAGTTCCAGCGCGCGGGCATACCCACCGTCGTCTGCGGTCCGGGCTCGATCGAGCAGGCCCACAAGCCGAACGAGTACGTGACGCTCGATCAGGTCGCGCAGTGCGAGTCGTTCGTGCGGCGGCTGATGGACCGTATTTGTAAAGAATGACCAACTGCCAGGCGCCAGGTAAAGCAAAGCTATCAGCCACAGATAAACACAGATAAACACGGATAAGAGAAACTCCGGAACTCTTTGGTCATCGTGCGCACTGGGCTTACCGGAAACGGACTGAATTCTCGACGTACCGGTATTCCGACGGATACGCGCGCCGAATTGTCCGGACCCGGATTCGGTTTTCCTGATCTGTGTTTATCTGTGTGTATCTGTGGCTAAATACCAGGCATGGCGGGCAAAGAGCACTTCGACCTGATCGTTCGTAACGCGATCATCATCGACGGCACGCGGGCGCCGCGCTATGAAGGCGATATCGCGGTGCGGGATGGGCGCGTCGCTGCCATCGGACGGCTTGACCAGGCTCGGGCGCACGCGGAGGTCGACGCGTCGGGCCGCATCGCCGCGCCGGGGTTCATCGACGCTCACACACACGACGACCGGCTGCTCCTGTCCGGCCCGGACATGACGGCCAAGGTGAGCCAGGGCGTCACCACGGTGGTCGCGGGCAATTGCGGCATCAGCCTCGCGCACTCGCCGGCGCCGGGCGGCAATGCCATCACGCCGCCGCTCGATCTGCTCGACGGCGACGGCGGCTGGTTCCGGTTTCCGTCTTTCGCGGCATACCGGGAGGAGTTAAATGCGAAACCCCCGGCGCTGAACGCGGCTTGCCTGGTCGGCCACACGTCGTTCCGCGTCGCGGTCATGAACCGGCTCGACCGGGCGGCAACCGCCGTCGAGACCGGGAAGATGCGCGAAATGGCGCGGGAGTCGCTTGCTTCCGGCGCCATCGGGATTTCCACGGGCACGGCGTATGCGCCGGCTGCGGAGGCAACCACCGAAGAACTGATCGAGGTGTGCCGCCCGCTCACCGAATTCGGCGGCCTCTACGTCACGCACATGCGCAACGAGGACGACCGCATCACGGAGTCGATGGAAGAGACGTTCCTCATCGGGCGCACGCTCGGCGTACCCGTCGTCATCTCCCATCACAAGTGCGTGGGCACCCGCAACCACGGACGCTCGCCGGAGACCCTCGCGCTGGTCGAGCAGGCCATGCGCAGCCAGAAAGTCGGGCTGGACTGTTACCCCTACATCGCGTCCTCGACCGTGTTGCGCTACGACCGGCTGGCACAATCCTCGAAGATACTCATCACCTGGTCGAAGCCGCATCCCGAATTCTCGGGCCTCGATCTCGAGGAAGTCGCAGGGCGACTGGGCATGTCCAAGGCGGATGCCGTCGAGAAGATCAAGCCGGCCGGGGCGATCTACTTCATGCTCGACGAGAAGGACGTGCAGCGCATCCTGGCGTTCGAGGAAACGATGATCGGCTCGGACGGGCTGCCGCACGACGCGAAGCCTCACCCCCGGCTGTGGGGCACGTTTCCGCGCGTGCTCGGGCATTACTCGCGCGATCTCAAGCTCTTTCCGCTGGAAACGGCGGTCTACAAGATGACGGGCCTCACCGCGGCCAGGTTCGGGCTGGCGCAGCGCGGCACACTCAAGGAGGGCAACTACGCGGACATCACGATATTCGATGCCGACACCGTAATCGATGCGGCCGATTTTCAGAATTCGACCGAGCCGGCGAAAGGGATCGAAACGGTGATCGTGAACGGCGAGACCGTGTGGCGCGACGGCCGGGCGACGGGGAAGCGACCGGGCAAGTTGTTGACCAGAGAAAATCCAGATTAACCCCCAAGCCTGTCCTGAGCATCGTCGAAGGGACGCCAAGCCTGTCCTGAGCATCGTCGAAGGGACGCCAAGACCGCCAAGAAGGGCAAGAATATTTACTGCCAAGACGCGGAGGGTAGAGGAGAAAACAATAATTGAACCGCCAAGGCGCCATGACGCCAAGAAAAGCAAGAATTGAATCAGGAGCGATTGAACCGCTGCGGGCCAGGCCTACAATCCTGGTTTGCAAAGGTCCCCTCCTGGTTTTCGCTGCCGGTTTCGGGTGTGGTGCGCTCTGCGCGATCGGATTTCTCACATTGGAAGCTGTGTTGAAGCAAGGAAAGCCTTGGTATGCTAGGCGCAAGTCACTGTGACTTAACCACGGCGTGCAGAAGACGCCCGCAAGCAGCGCTTCGCCCGTTTGGTAGTGGCTGACCCTGAACGTTATTCGTCAGTAGGTTTCACGCATTGAGTGACATGAGTGAGACGCTCAAGGCCATCCGACAACTCGTTGCCGCTGGCGATATTCGAGTTTCCGAGCACGGATACGACGAGCTATCGGAGGACGACATCTCGATTCGAGATCTGCTGAGCGGAGTCCAGGACGCCGCAGTCGTCGAGGATTACCCGAC
>CAZQJF010000070.1:0-10080 GCA_964593735.1 uncultured Streptomycetaceae bacterium
TAGCAGTCCCCTGATGCCGGGAGGGAATCAAGTGTCAGCGCAATCGGATACCACAGGCGCCTTCAATGACCGGCTCGAGTTTTCCGACCCCTCGAGTTGCCAGGCGTGGCTCGAGCGCTTGCCGCTCGCCAATGCCGCCGCATCCCATGGTGCCCTTGCTGCGCAGGCGGGCCGCATGCCGGACGCGGGCGTGCCGGCGGCGGCGAAACTCGAAATGCTCGAGCAATTGCGCGAAACCGTCGCTCGCGCGCAGGCCGAAATGGCGGGAAAGTACCTGGGCAGGCCGGTGCCGCTCGATGACGACGAGCGCGCGGTCTGGGAGAGTGTGGTCGCGCTGTGGCGGTCCATGGCGGCGGGATATGACTCGCTGATCGACGCGATGGCCGGCCCGGCGCCGGAGATGGCCGCCCACGCGGCGCTCATCTGCCAGCGCACCCTGCGCTATACCGGCCTTGCGATGGCGGAACACCGCCGTGTCTATCGCAACGTTTCGCCGGGCCTCTGGAAACAATTGCACAGGCTCTACGTCTTTGCGGAAGACGCCGGGGCCGCACTGGCGCCGGTCGACGATCCGGCCGGTCGCGCGGTTGCCACGACGAGCTGCGCCGGCACGTACCTGCACGCGCTGCTCGCGCAACTCGCCCAGCCCGATGCCCTGAGCTTGCCACAGATGACTCTCGTCGATCGATGGCTCGAGCGCTGGGAGTCCGCCGTGAAACTCTCGTCCGTTGCGCTCGCGGCCACCGCGATGCCGGCGATTGCCGTGGATCCTGGTTCGGAAAAAGGCGCGGGACTGGCGGGGGACATCACCACGGCCGCCGCGCGGCACCTGGACCTCGAGACCCTGGGCAAGACCGTGCGGCAGGCAGCAGCAGCGCTCAGGCAGGGCCGCACGCCAGCCGAGCTTGGGCTGGGTGAGTTGCCGTCCGATGCCTGCGAGAAGCTGTTAATGCTGCTGCACATCCAGTGGTGCGCCGCCGGCACCGGCCGCATGGACGAACGCAGCCCGGGCGGGATCGTCGTCACAATCTCGCCCCATCTCCCGTCCATACACTATCAGCTCTCGGGGCGCGCGTTCCGGCAGCCGGGCGCGGAAATTACCGCGCGCGAGCGGCAGAACATGGACATGATGGGCCTGATCTCCGAAGCGAGCGACCGGGCGCTCGTTTCCCAACGCAGCTCGTCGATCGAGACCTGGGTCATCGTCGACAAGAGCGCCTCCGGTTTTCTCGGTATGTGCCGGAATCCGAACACCGCGACCCACATCAGCCACAACCAGCTGCTCGGGTTGCGCAACCCGACGAACAAGAACCTGTATCTGGGGCTGGTGCAACGTCTGGTCGTGGACGATGGGGGCGCGATCTGGGTCGGCCTGCGCCTGATCTCCGGGACTGCGCAGGCCGTCGCGGCGCGCATCGTCGGCGAGCGCGGCCCCGATGCGGGGAAGTATGATCGCGCGGTACTCGTGCCCGCAGACGCTGGGCGCAAGGTGCCCGCCAGCGTGCTGCTCATGCCCGGCGGGTATGCCGCGAATCGCCAGCTTGACCTGCAGGGCGGGGATCCACGGAAGATCAAGCTGCAGACCCTGCTCGACAAAGGACCCAATTTCGAGCGGGCAACCTACGCCGCCGTCTGAAAACCGGCGGCGTCCGTTCAATGTTCAAAGTTCAAGGTTCAAGGTTCAATGTTTCAGGTTTGCCATTGGCCTTGAATACCGAACCCGGAACCTGGAACCCGGAACGCGGAACCTTGAAGGCGGAAGCCGGAACTTTCTTTTCCCCGGACTACACCACCGCCCGCGAGCGGTTTCGCACCGCGGCCCGGGGCGTCGGCGCCAGGCTCGCCGCGCTCGACCTGGAGACGCGCGGGCCGCGTGGCGAGCCGATCGCAATAGATATCGCCTGGATCGGCGAAGACGATGCCCCACGGCTCGTGCTGCAAACGTCCGGCATGCACGGGGTGGAGGCTTTTGCCGGGGCGGCGGTACAACTCGCCGCGCTGAGCGGCCTGGCCGCTCTTGGCAGACCGCCTGCCGGCTGCGCGCTCGCGCTGGTGCACGTGCTCAATCCCTACGGCATGGCCTGGTTGAGGCGCGTTAACGAGAACAACGTGGATCTCAACCGCAATTTTCTTCTGCCCGGAGAAGCCTGGTCGGAAGCACCGGCGCTGTACGAGCGGATCCACGGGTTTCTCAACCCTGCATCGCCGCCCGGTTTTGACTGGTTTTCCCTGGGCGCCGCCGCGCTCGCTCTGCGCCATGGCGTTCCTGCGTTGAAGCAGGCGGTGGCCCAAGGGCAATACCGGCATCCGCGGGGCATGTTCTACGGCGGCGCGGAACTGCAGCCGGGACCGCGGCGTTACCTCGAGTGGCTGCAGCGCCATTGCGGTAAAGCGCAATACGTGTTTGCCCTGGATGTGCATACCGGGCTGGGGCGCTGGGCCGAGCAGACGCTCGTCCTGGAACCGGGTGTCGGCGTAACGCCGTCCGGAACGCTCGCACGGGCGCTCGGGGGACCGCTGGTCGATCCCGCCCGGGGCGAAGCCGCGTACGTCATTCGCGGGAGCATGGGCGCCTGGCTTCCTCGCATGCTACCGGCCGCCCGGGTCGATTTCGTACTGCAGGAGCTGGGCACGTACCCGCCCTTCAGGATATTTCGCGCGCTGCGCGAGGAAAATCGCTGGCACCATTTCGGACGGGCAACACTCGATCACCCGTCGAAACGCGAGCTGTTCGAAGCCCTGTGCCCGGCAGCGCCGGCATGGCGCAATCGCACCGTCGACAGCGGAGTCCGCCTCCTGCGGGCGGCGTGCGAGTGGACGTTTCGCGGCAGCCAGAAAGCGTGAGTCGTGAGCCGTGAGCCGTGATCCGAAATTCAAAAGGGCGTGACTGGTGACCGGTGACCAGTGACGCGTGACGTGGAAGTGTGACGTTTTCTCGGTTGACATGAGGATCGCGGTTCACGGATTTTCGTCGGATCACGGATCACGGCTCACGCCGTTTGCTATGGGAGTAGTACCCGATGGCATGTGAACTTTGTGATGAGAACGGGGGTGACGTGCTGTGGCACGACGAGCGCTGTCGCGTGGTTCGCGTGGACGAACCGGGCTATCCGGGCTACTGCCGGGTAATCTGGAATGCCCACGTGAAGGAAATGACCGATCTTTCCGCGAGCGAGCGCACGCACGTCCTCGACGTAGTGCTCGCGGTCGAAGCGACGATCCGTGAACTGCTGCAACCGGACAAGATCAATCTTGCAAGCCTGGGAAACATGACCCCGCACCTGCACTGGCACGTCATCCCTCGCCTGCGCGGCGACCCTCACTTTCCCAACGCGATCTGGTCTGCGCCGCTGCGCTCCCCGCAGGCTGCGGACGCTCGACAACCGGTTGCGAAACTGCGAGCAGCGCTCGCCGCGAAGCTTGCCGCGGCAGGCAAACCGTCAATTTCGTGAATTAGTTCCGGCGGTTGGCGCTGACTTTTGAGCGCGCGGTGAACTAGTTCATATACCCTGCAACCGTGATTGGGTAACCTCGCTGCGGGGCGGTGCGCTATCGATCCACGACCCGGAATGCCTCCCAGAAGGCGCCGGTTGCGGCAACGATCGCGCCGGGCCGGCGCCATCGTCTCCGGGGGACGCAATCCACTCAGGCCCGCGCGTGACCGACATCCAAGGGAATCTCAAGATGAGCCTACAACCGCTAACGACGCATCACGTCCCGCTGCAGTTTGCCGACGGCAACAGTTGCAGGCAATGGATCGAGCAGCTGACGCTGACCAACGTGCACCTGACGCAGCAGGTGCTCACGACCCAGCTTGCGAGCCTCGGCACGACTCCATTGCCGGTCGTCGAACGATTGAAAATTCTCGAAACGCTCAAGGACGCGGTCCTGTTCGTCCAGGGCGAATCATCCAAGCGCTACGCCGGCAAGGGACTGCCGCTCGATCCGGGCGAGATGACGGTGTGGAAAAACGTCATCGCCTTGTGGCAGGAACTGGGCAACAACTACCAGTTGTGCCTGAAGGCCTACCGCGAAGGCGACCTCTCGATCGCCCCCCACGCGGCGCTTCTGACGATGCGCTGCCTGCGCGTGCTCGGCGACACGATGGGCGACCACTATCGCACCTACCGTCAGCCCCCGGGCGTGATGTGGCGGTCGCTGCACGAGCTTTATTCCTTTGCGGAGCAGCACGGCTTCGCGCGGATCCGCGTTCAGGACAGCTTTGCGCAGCGCGACCCGGATTCGAGTTGCGCCGAAGTCTACGTGCAGGTATTGCTCGCGCATCTCGCCAATCCATTCTCGCTGTCGGTGCGGCAGGTGGGCTTGGTCCAACGCTGGGTCGAGCGCTGGGCGACGCTGGTGGGTCTGGCCGAGCAGCAGCCGCCGGCCAGCCCGATTCCACCGCTCGCCGTCGATCTCAATGGGGCGCGAGGCCCGGTCTTCGCGGCGGAGCTGCTCCCCGGCGCGAATTCGCGTCATCTGGAGCTGGAACCGCTGGCCAAGACGCTGCGCCAGACGATCAATCTCCTCAAGCAGGGCCAGACCCCGGCGCAGCTTGGATTGGGAGAGGAAGCGCGTCAGCCAGGCTGCGAGAACCTGCTGATGCTGCTCTACGTGCAGTGGTGCCGCGCCGGGACCGCGCGCGGCGAGGAGCGCTCCCGGAACGATGAACTGGTGGATGTGTGTTTTGGCCTGCCCGCCGCTCACCTCGAGATCGGCGGCGGCCGCGGCGCCCGCACCGAGCTCACTTCGCGCGAGAAACAGGATCTGGACACGTATGGCTACATTGCGCGCGTCAACCAGGAACACCAGGCGCCGGCCGCGCAGGCAGAAAATCCGGTGCTCGAGCAGTGGCAGATCGTCAATCACAGCGCTTCGGGTTTCATGTGCATACTTCGGGAGCCGAACGGCAAGGCTCGCGTCAGCCACAACCAGTTGATCGCGGTGCGCCGCGCCGGCGCCCGGCATTTCAATCTCGGCTTGGCGCAATGGCTGAGAATCGAGGAAGGCGGCGAGCTCTACTGCGGCGTGCGGATGTTCCCGGGCATACCCCAGGCGATTTCGGTGCGGCCGTCCAACTTCAACCCCGTGGGCGGTGGCCACTACGAACGTGCGCTGCTGCTGCCCGAGGTACCGGCTCCCAGCACTCCCGCATCGCTGGTCCTTCCGGCCGGGTGGTTCCAGAGCGGGCGCTTCGTCGAGGTCTACTCGGACCGCAAGCAGGTGGCGAAGCTGCTCAACCTTCTGGAAAAAGGCGCCGACTTCGATCGCGGGACGATAGTCGTCGTTTAGGATTTCGCCGGGCTCTCCCGACGAAATCCTTATATGCACCGCATCAGATTTTGGCAACGCCTCGCGCCACGGGGCGATTGGCATCCTGCGAGGTAGCGAGCTGACAACTCCGGGGAATCTGGAGCTTCGTCTTGTACTCAAGAATAATTAGCCCGCATGCCCGCACACCATCAGAGTGTCGCCGCCCAAAAACCGGCACAGCCCAAATACCTGTGAAACATGCGGGCTAGGCGGACCTCGCGGCGAGCTCGCGCGATGGCGGCGCGACCAGCCGCTCGGCCGGCAGCACCGCGATGAACGTGCTCCCGCGTCCCGGCTCGCTTTCGATCTCGAGCCGTCCCTGGTGGCGGCTCAAAACGTGCTTGACGATCGCCAGGCCGAGTCCGGTGCCTCCCGTTTCCCGCGAGCGGCTGCGATCCACGCGGTAGAAGCGCTCGGTCAATCGTGAAATGTGCTCCGGCGCGATCCCGATGCCTGTGTCGCGAACGCTGAACGCGGCTTCGGCCAGGCGCCTGCGCCAGCTGATCGTCACTTCCCCCTGCTCCGGCGTGTAGCGTATCGAATTGCTGATCAGGTTGCTGAACGCGCTGCGCAGCTCGTCCTCGCTTGCGACGAGCCAGTCGTCGCAGGCCAGGTCGAGCACCACGCGGTGCCGCCCGGCGGAAAGCGCGAGCGCGTCGTGGTACAAGGCACGCACCAGAAAGGGCACGTCGATTTTTTCCTCGCGCGGGGTGTTATGCGAACTCTCGAGCCAGGAAAGCGTGAGCAGGTCTTCCACCAGCCGCTGCATGCGACGCGCCTGCTCCGACATCAGCGGCAGCGAGCGGCGCAGCAGATCGCCCTCGGCGTTCCTGGACTCCGAGATCGTTTCCAGGAACCCGCAGAGGACCGTAAGCGGGGTGCGCAGCTCGTGGGACACGTTGGCGATGAAGTCGCGGCGCATGGTTTCCACCCGCTCGAGGTCCGTGATGTCGCGGCTGATCAAGAGCTTTTGCCGGTCGCCGTACGGGACCAGCTGCACGGAAAGGGTGTATTCGGAGCCGCGCGACTGCCTGAGCGTGAGGGGCTCGCTGTAATCGTTCTGGCGCAGGTATTCGGCGAACTGCGGCTGCCGCACCAGGAAAGTGATGCTTTGACCGAAATCGCGTGCGCGGTCGAGCCCGAAATGCTGTTCGGCGACGGGATTGCACCACTCGATGCGGTTGGCCGCGTTGAGGATCGCCAGGCCGTCGGGCATCGCCGCGCCGGCCTGCTGAAAATCTTCGAGGGAGGCCGTGAGCTTGGACTCGCTCTGGCGCTGCCGGCGCAACATTCGATAGAGCTCGGCGAAGATCCGATCCCATATGCCGCTGCCAGGAGGCACCGCCTCCGGCAGTGGGTCGCGCAGCCAGCGCCTGAGCCGCGCGATGTGGCGGACGTGGTGCACTACCAGCGCCGCCATCACCGCCGCGGCGATTCCGAGAGACGCCGCGGCGCCAGCGACACCCCAGGCTAACAGGCAGATGAGGCCCAGGACGAAAAAGATGATGAAGTAAGCGCCCCAGAGGTTTTTCACGGGCCGGGCTTGCGAGACTGAAGCGTCTATTATCGCACGCGCGCGCGGCGCTTTCCGCGCACGTCAGGCCCCCGTGGAGAAACGATAGCCGGCGCTGCGCACGGTCTGGATCAACCGGTCGTGGCGGGTCGGCTCGAGTGCTTTTCGCAGCCTGCGAATGTGCACGTCCACGGTGCGCTCCTCGACAAAAACATGATCACCCCAGACGTGATCGAGCAATTGAGTGCGCGTATAGACGCGCTCGGGATGGGTCATCATGAAATGCAGGAGCCGGAACTCCGTGGGGCCGAGAGAAAGATTCTGCTCGTTGCCGGTCACGCGGTGACTCGCGGGGTCGAGCTTCAAGCCGCCGCTTTCAACCAGATCGTCGGTCGCCTGCGGCGCGCGCCGGCGCAGCACGGCCTTGACGCGCGCGTTCAATTCCCGCGGACTGAACGGCTTCGTGAGGTAATCGTCCGCCCCGATTTCCAGACCTGCGAGCTTGTCGCCCTCTTCGGCGCGCGCGGTGAGCATGATGACCGGCACCTCCTGCGTTCGCTTCTCGGCCCGCAGCCGGCGGGCGAACTCGATGCCGCTCATGCCTGGGAGCATCCAGTCGAGCACGACCAGGTCGGGCAAGGCGGTGCGCACCATTTCCATCGCCTGCTCCGCATTCTCGGCCCGCAAGGCCTGATGGCCGGCGAGCTCGAGATTGAACGAGATGAGTTCCTGTATTGCGGGTTCGTCTTCGACCACCAGTATCGTTGCAGTCATCGCGTTTCCTTGCGCCGGGAGTCTGCCGGAGCGGCTTTGGACGTGTTGCCTTGTTCACACATGCTCATTGAGAGGACATCCGCTAAGTAACCTCTGAGCTGAGATTGGGGATTCAAAGGGGCCTCAGTGAACATGAGGGCCCCTTTTCGGAGCTTCCCTAAACCGCGTGGCGCCAATCAAACCGCCGGCGGGCTGCCCGATAGTATGAAATAAGCATGACAGTCTTGTGACGGGCAAAGATATCTCGCAAGGAATCTCTTGCAAATCAGCACCTTCGTTTCGACCGGACAGCTCGGTTATCATTCATGCGATGGCCAGCACCCCCCCAGGCACGCCACAGCCTACCGAGCTGAAGCTGCATCAGAAATCGCGCGTACTCGAGATCTCGTTCGCCGACGGTCAGACATTCATGCTGCCTTGCGAGTTCTTGCGGGTGTATTCGCCCTCCGCAGAAGTCCGCGGCCACGGTCCGGGGCAGGAAATTCTGCAGGCGGGCAAGCAGGAGGTCGAGATACTGCGTATCGAGCCGGTAGGCCAGTACGCCGTGCAGCTGCACTTTTCGGACGGGCACGACACGGGTATCTACTCCTGGTCGCTGCTGTACGATTATGGCAAGCGGCAGGACGAAATGTGGCGGCTATACCTCAAGCGCATGGCCGAAACAGGCGCCAGCCGGGAGCCCACGGCCGGAAAGAAGTGACTCGTCACTCGTTACTCGTTTCTGGTCCCTGTCGGCGTGAGCCCGCGCAGCGATCTGCAAGCGAAAAGACACGAGCAACGGGAAACGAGCAACGAGTCACGTCTCATGTCTGAAAAAACCACCCACTTCGGCTATCAGCAGGTCCCCGAGGACGAAAAGTCGCGGCGCGTCTCCGGCGTCTTCGATTCCGTCGCCTCGCGTTACGATCTGATGAACGATTTGATGTCGGCGGGACTGCACCGGCTCTGGAAGCGTTTCGCCGTGGCGCAGAGCTTCGTCGGCCCGGGCGCACGCGTGCTCGATGTCGCTGGAGGCACCGGAGACCTGGCGCGGCTGCTCGCGCGGCGCGTCGGCGCGCAAGGCGAGGTGGTACTCACCGATGTCAACGCCGCAATGCTCGCTGCCGGCCGCGACCGGCTGCTCGACGACGGGTGGGTGATACCGGCCGTGCAATGCGACGGCGAGAGACTGCCGTTCGCGTCCGATTATTTCGATTGCGTATGCGTCGCCTTCGGGCTGCGCAACATGACCCGCAAGGAAGCCGCGCTCGCCGAGATGCGCCGCGTGCTCAAGCCCGGTGGCAGGCTCGTGATCCTGGAATTCTCCAGGATATGGCGGCCGCTGGAGACTGTATACGATGCCTATTCGTTCCGGATCCTGCCGCGCCTGGGCAAGCTGGTGGCGAACGATGCCGAAGCCTATCGCTACCTCGCCGAATCGGTCCGCGTCCACCCCGACCAGGACGCGTTGAAGCAGATGATGGAACAAGCGGGACTCGAGCGGGTCGAATACTTCAATCTCTCCGCCGGCATCGTCGCCTTGCACCGGGGTTACAAGTTTTGAGTCGGCCGCCAACCCGCCTCCGGAATAGGGGCGCCGTGCAGGATGTTTACTGCAGTGCTGCAATCATAGTCAGCGGAGGACAACCATGATGATTCCATTTATTGACGTCGCCCGGGCGTATGGGTCCCTGCGCCGGGTGCAGAAAATCATGATCATCAAACTTCCAGCGCTGGTGCTGTTACTCGGGGGTTGCGCCGCGCCGTTGTCTCAAGTGCCGCCCGGGGGCATGCCCGCTGCCGTGCCGGCGCCTCAAGTCGCGATCGGCGATGCCTGGACCTACCGGGTGCATGACGGCTTCACCAGAATTCCGCGTGGAGACCAGCGCCACCAGGTCACGACTGTCGGCGCTGATCGGATCGAGGTTACCGGTCCGGTCGAACGCAGCGACGGCATTCAGCTCTACGACCGCGAGTGGAACTGGCTGAAACGGCCGGCCACGAACTTGCAGACCTTCGAGTACAGCCCGGCCTACCCGGCCTTTGCATTCCCGCTCGCCCCCGGCAAGCGCTGGCACTCGCGGGTAACCGCGACGGACCCTGCGGACGGCCGTCGCTTTCCGGTGTGGATCAACGGCGCCGTGCTGGGGTGGGAGCGGGTCAAGGTTCCGGCCGGTGAGTTCGACGCGCTCAAGATCGAGCGCATCGTCTACATGGAATACTATGAATATGCGGTCCGGGGCCGGAGTGTAATCCGCGAGTACGAGTGGTACGCGCCGGCCGTGAAGCAGTCCGTCAGGCGCGAAACCTCGTCTCGGTACCTGAGCTATCTGGCTGGCGGAGCGAGTGATTCGGGGTTCGTCCGCGTCAGGAGCGGCCGGGACGATAGCGGACCGCGCTACGTACAGGACGACTGGCTGGTTTACGAGTTGGCGAGCCACTCGGTGCGCTAGGAGTGTGTCGGACTTTGTCCCGACACACTCCTTACGCAAAACCGCCCG
>CAZQJF010000071.1:0-1971 GCA_964593735.1 uncultured Streptomycetaceae bacterium
GAGCTTCAAGTCCGACAGGCTGCTCCAGCCATGCCTATCTTACCAGCGCCTCGCTTACCGCCTGCAACGCGCGCTTGCCGCGTTCCCCCTGGAAAAAATTGCAGATGAACCGGTGCGAATTCTTCACGATCTCCGACAGCGGGCCGATCGCGACGATACGCTGGTCGCACAGCACCGCCACCCGGCTGGAGAGCGAGATCAAGGTGTCGAGGTCGTGGGTCACCATCACGACCGTCAACTCCAGTTCGCGCCTCAGCTCCTCGATCAGGTGGACGAAGCTTTCGCTGCGATCCGGGTCGAGACCCGCGGTGGGCTCGTCGAGGAACAACAGCTCGGGCTCCAGGGCGAGGGCGCGCGCCAGCGCCACGCGCTTCACCATCCCGCCGGAAAGATCGGAGGGCATCTTGGACGCGTGTGCCGCCTCGATGCCCACCATTTCCAGCTTGAGGAGGACCAGCTGCCGGATCAGCTCCTCGTCCACGGTGCCCAGTTCGCGCAGCGGCAGCGCGATGTTGTCGTATACGGTGAGCGCGGAGAACAACGCCCCCTGCTGGAACAGCACGCCCCAGCGATTGCGAATCCGCTGTATCTCGTCGGGGTCGCTGTGCTGGAGCGACACGCTGAACACCTTGACTTCGCCTGCAGAGGGCGTCTCCAGGCCCATCATCTGCCGCAGCAGCGTCGTCTTGCCGCTGCCCGAACCGCCCACGAGCGAAAGTACTTCCGCACGATCGACGGTGAGGCTCACGTCGCGGTGAACGACATGATCCCCAAAGCGCGTGGTCAAGTGGTTGACCTCGATCAGGCAACGCTTCCCGGCCATGCGCTGCTCGACCTGCTCCTTCGCTGCTTTCTCCTGGTCGGATGCCATGGGCTCGCTCATCAGAAGCTCCCGACATTGCGGAACAGAACGGCGAAGGCCGCGTCGACGACGATCACCATCGTGATCGCCGTCACGACGGAATTCGTGGTGCCGGTACCCAGGCTCTCGGTATTCGGCTCGATGCGCAGGCCGAAATGGCAGGCAATGAGAGCAATCAGCATGCCGAACACCGCGCTCTTGCCGACCCCCAGCCACAGATTGGCCACTGGAACGGCGTCGGGCAGCCGCAGCAGGAACAGGCTGTAGGGGATACCCAGTTCCCACTCGGCGGCGATCATCCCGCCGACCAGGGCGACCGCATCCGTCCACGCAACGATCAGGGGCATCGATATCGCCAGCGCAATCACCTTGGGGAGTATGAGCCGAACGGTGTGCGGTATGCCCATGACCGTCATCGCGTCGAGCTCCTCGGTGACACGCATGACACCCAGTTGCGCGGTTATTGACGATCCCGAGCGGCCTGCAACCAGAACTGCGGCGAGCACCGGCCCCAGCTCACGGATGATCGATACGCCCAACAGGTTGATGATGAAGATGTCCGCCCCGAAGGTCTTCAGTTGCTGCGATGAAAGGTACGACAGCACGATCCCGACGAGGAACCCGACCAATGCCGTGATGCCGAGCGCTTGTGCTCCGGTACGATAGATGCTGGCCGATATCTCGCGCCACGGTATGTCGCGGGGACGCCGCAGGAGCCGCGCAGTGTCGATGGCGATCTGGCCGACCAGCAGCACGAATTGCAGCACGTGTTCGCCGAAAGTGAATATCCGCTCGCCCAGACCTGCTATGGGGTCGCGCCAGCTGCGCGCAGGTGGCGCCACTGCGGCGCGCTGGACACCGAGCCCCGCGAACACCGCTTCGTGCTCGGGGCGCAGCGTCAGCTTTCGCATTCGCTGCCCGCCCCACGCGCGCCACAGCAGCAACGCACCAGCGTGGTCGAGCCTCGTGACCTCCGACAAGTCCCAGTGACGGTTGGCATCGCGTGCGTCCTCGGCGAGTTGCGCGGTCAGCTCTGCGAACCGCTCCTCCAGCGCGCGCAAGATCCACGGTCCGGACAACTCCACCCGGCCTTCGCCCTCCGGGCTGGA
>CAZQJF010000071.1:2071-10064 GCA_964593735.1 uncultured Streptomycetaceae bacterium
CTGCCCACCGATTTCGAACCAAGACGTTGTTTTTATAGGAGATCCATATGTATCAGACCCCTGAACAGTTTATGGCCATCAACAAGGCGAATCTGGAAGCGGCGATGAAGTTCGCCGGCGTGGCAATCCAGGGCGCCGAGCGCATCTTCGACCTGCAGGTCAAGGCAACGAAGAGCGCGATTGCGGACAGCGTCGAATCCACGAAGGCTATCGCTGCCGTCAAGGACGTGCAACAACTGGCTGCGCTGAAGGACACTCTGGCGCAACCGTCGATCGAAAAAGCGACCGCCTACGCTAAGAGCCTCTACGACGTAACGGCCGCCACCCAGGCGGAATTCAGCAAGCTTATCGAAGCGCAGGTCTCCGAGTACAACAAGCAGGTCGTTGCGACGCTGGACCGCATGTCAAGAACCGCCCCAGCGGGCTCCGAAGTCGGCATCGCCGCGCTCAAGTCGGGCATCGTGGCCATGAATTCAGCCTACGACAACATTTCCAAGGTCGCCAAGCAGTTCGCGGAAGTGAGCCAGTCGAACCTCGAAGCCGTCGCCAAGCAGGCGGTGAACGGCGCGAAAAAGGCAGCGAAGAAAGCCTGATCCAGCAACAGTTCAGTAAAAACCCTTGGCGGGTGCCAAGGGTTTTTTTTCGTACCCAGGAATGTGTCGGGCTTTGTCCCGACACATTCCTTAGCAGCCTGTCGGCTCGGCGATCACCAAGAGCGACTACCCATGCATTGACACCGAGCATTGATCACGCCAGTCCGACAGGCTGCTAGGCAGGCGCATCCGTCCAGGGAAACCCGAGCACAGTCACTCCCTGTTTGAGCACTGCGATGGCGTCGGCAACTTCCCCCGGCACACCCCGCACTCCGAGCTCTATGAAGCGCTCCGGCTGGACCCTCGGTAAGCTGAACACCTTCACCCCTGTATGACGTTTCTGGCAGTCATTCATGAGTTCTATCAACTGGCTCTCGCCCGCTTCGCGCACGATGATCGAGGATTCGGCGATGCTGCCCGGCGCGTACAAGTGTTGATAGTGCGTATCGAGCACCCAGTCCATCATCGGCCATGCCATTTGGGGAAATCCCGGCAGAAAATAGTGCCGGCGGTAGCTGAAGCCCGGGATGCGGTTGTAGGGATTCGGGATAATTTCCGAGCCCTCGGGGAACTCTCCCATGGCCAGGCGCTGCGGCGTAACGCCCTTGGGATCGCTCACGAAGCGCGCGCGGATCTCTGCCTCGGCGTGCGGATGCAGCTTGAGGGAAACACCCGCCGCGCGCGCAGCGCACTCGCGCGTGTGGTCGTCCGGCGTTGCGCCGATGCCGCCGAAACTGAAGACCACGTCGTCGCCCGCAAACGTGCGCTTGAGTGTGGCCGTGATGAGGCCGGGATCGTCCCCCAGGTAGTGGCACCACGCGAGCTGCAGCCCGTGCGTGGCCAGCGTTTCGATGGTCCTGGCAAGATGCCCGTCCTTGCGCTTGCCGGACAGGATCTCGTCGCCGATGATGATCGCAGCAAACTGCATGAACGGTTCCGTGTTCAACGTTCCGTGTTCAACGTTCAAAGTTCAAAGTCTAACAGGCCGGCTCGCACCACGGCAGATCAACCATGGAACCTTGAACCTTGAACCTTGAACGCTGAATTTCGCGCGGGCCCGCGAGAAATTCAGCTGTGAATGTAAGACTCGAGCTGCTTGATCGTCTGTTCCTGCTCGGCGATCACTTCCTTGACGAGGTCTCCGATGGACAGCACCCCGATCAGCTCCCCCTCTTCGATGACCGGTAGATGGCGGATGCGCCGGGCGGTCATGAGCCCCATGCAGTCCTCGACCGTCTGTCCGGGGCCCACCGTAACCACCTTGTCGGTCATGATCTCCCGCACCGCCAGATCGTGCGATGACTTCCCCTGAAGGATCACTTTGCGCGCATAGTCGCGCTCGGAGATTATGCCGGCGATCCTGCCGCTGTCCGTCACCACCAGCGCTCCCACGTCCTTCTCCGCCATGAGCTTGAGCGCCTCGAATACGCTCGCGTCCGGAGCGATGCCGTAAACCTGACCGCCCTTCGCCTGTACCAGCTGCTTTGCGGATTTCATGAAGACCTCCTGCGGTTGCCGTCAATCCCGTAATACCAGGCCGTTACTGCAGGATCCAGTTTAGCCAAATTCGCCATCGCCATAAAGCCGGTTTCCGAAACACCAGTGCCGAGTTCTAGAAAGTGCCCATTAGGTTTGGGCGCAGCGAAAGAACGAAGAAACAATGACGTCTTGATCGTACACGGAAATATCGATGCCGTCTAAACGGATGGCGATGACCCGCGCCGCCCAGGGCGCGAGAGCGACCTGGGCGGTGTCGGGGTCCATCGCCCTGTTAGGCAGACTCACGCTGCCGCAGCGGGCTGGCTCGTCGTCCAGATATCACAATGGAGCTTCCAGGTGCCGTTGTCGTTCTTCCACACGACGACGTACTTGCCCTGGTCAGCGATGGCGTCGCCTGCAGCGAGAAGTTGGTATCGCCCAACTTCGATCGCCGTGTCGCCGTGGCCTTCAACCTCAATCGTTTCCAAGCTGGCCCCCTTGAGGCCCATGTCGATCACGCTCTGCCAAAACGTACGGATGGCCGCTGTGCCGCGAACGAAGTCACTGTTAGCCGGAAGCAGCTGGGCCCCCGAGGTGTAAAGGTTAGCAATGCCAGTCGCATCACCGCGCTTGAATGCATTCACGAACTGAGCGTTCGCCGAGTCGATCTGTGGCCGGATATCGCTACTCATCGTTATTGCCTCCCGGTGATCCGCTGCTTGTGGCGTTTCGAGCGATGGGGTTCACGCATTCCAGTTCTGACTAACGAATAGTGAACTTAGTAAATGCCGTGTAATTAGACACCCGCTTCAACCCGCCTGTCACCCGTTTCCCCGAATCAGTCGTTTATGTCGATGTGTTCATGGTCGATGACCGGGATAACCTGCGAAGCACGCAGGCGTATCTATGCTGATTCTGTCTTCATGGCCCTGCCGTCGATCTATCTGTGTGTATCTGTGGCTCGATTGTCTTTGCTTTCATCCGCGTGTATCTGCGTTTATCTGCGGCTAAATTTGGCTTCTGCTTTCCTTGGCGGCCTTGGCGGTTCAAATTCAGGGATTAGGATCCGGGATTTAGGATTCAGCGCCTTCCTTCCGTGTGTTTCCGTGGCTGATCTTGTCTTGACCTTATCGGCGGCCATCGGCGGTTAATTCCTCTTCACCTCAGGGTTGAGCAAGTTCGGCGGCGCCTCCCCAGTCAACGCCGCCACCGCGTTCTTCGCCGCCGTCAGCGCCATCGCGCGGCGCGTGTTCTCGGTCGAGCTGCCGATATGCGGCGCGAGCACGACGTTGTCGAGCTCCAGGAAGCCCGGATTCAACTTCGGCTCGTTCTCGAACACGTCCAGCCCCGCGGCGCGTATCACGCCCGACTTCAACGCCGCCAGCAGCGCGGCGTCGTCCACCACGCCGCCGCGGGTGGAATTGACGAGGATCGCGGTGGGCTTCATGCGCTTCAGTTCCGCCGCGCCTATCATGTGATGCGTCTCGGGCGAATACGGCACCTGCAGTATCACAAAGTCCGACTGCTTGAGCAGTTCCTCCTTCGTCACGTAAGTGACGTTCAGCCGCTGCTCCAGAGCGGCGGCTACTCGATTCCGATTGTGATAGATCACCTTCATGTCGAAACCGGATGCCCGTTTCGCGATAGCCTGTCCGATCCGACCCATCCCGAAGATGCCGAGCGTCGCATGGTGCACGTCCACCCCGAGCCACTGCTTGAGCCGCCAGCCCGTCCATTCACCGGCACGCACGCGCCGCTCCAGCTCGGTCAGCCGCCGCGCGGTTGCCAGCATCAGCGCCCAGGCCAGGTCCGCCGTCGAATCGTCCAGCACACCGGGCGTGTTCGTCGCCATGATGCCGCGCGCCGTGCACACGGCGAGGTCGATGTTGTTGTAGCCGACCGCGATATTGGCCACGACCTTGAGCCGCGGGCAGCGTCCGAGCAGACCGGCGTCGATCCGATCCGTCAAGGCGCACATTACGCCATCCTTGTCCGCGAGCTTGCGCGCGAGCGTTTCCGCGTCGAACGCGACGTCGTTCTGGTTCGCGTCGACCTCGCAGTGCTGGCCGAGAAAAGCCACCGTTTCGTCGAACACCTCGCGCGTGATCAGGATCTTCGGCTTCATGCCTTGCCCTGCAATGTTGGATCAGCCCACGGCGCGGCGCGTCCGTATTCGGCGCTATTTGTACAGCACCTGCGGCAGCCAAAGGCCGATCTGGGGAAACACGTAGAGCAGCACCAGCGCAACTACCTGGATCGCCATGAACGGCATCATGCCCGCAAAGATCTGGTTGAGCGTCACGTGCCTCGGCGCGACGCCTTTCAGGTAAAACGCCGCCATCGCCACCGGCGGGCTCAGGAAGGCGGTCTGGAGGTTCAACGCCACCAGCAGCCCGAAGAACAATGGATCGATATTGAAGTGCGGCAGCAGCGGGATGAAAATCGGCATGAAAATCACTATGATCTCGGTCCACTCCAGCGGCCAGCCGAGGATGAAGATGATGAACTGGGCGAGGATCATGAACTGCAGCGGGGTAAGGTCCATCGAGAGCACCCATTTCTCGATGACTTCCTGGCCGCCGAGCAACGCAAACGCGGCGGAAAAGATGCCGGAGCCCACAAACAGCCAGCACACCATGGCGCTGGTCCGGGCCGTGAGAAACGACGACTCCTTGACGATGGTCCCGAACTCCTTCAGCGTGCTGCCGATCACGGCCCCGGAGAACGGACCGCCGGTTCCACCCCGCAAGTGACCGATGTAGCGGTAAGCGCCCGCCAGGAAAAAGCCTCCGAAGGCGCCGACCGCCGCCGCCTCGGCCGGCGTCGCCAGCCCGAATACTATGGATCCCAGCACCGCGAGGATCAGCAGCGCCAGCGGGAAGAACGACGTGAGCAGCATCTTGAACACTTCGAGCCGCTCCCAGCTCCAGAACCGGTAGATCACAGCGAGGATGGCGATACTGATGCCAAGCATGATCCAGTACCAGACTGGCACCGGTAGCCGGTCGTTTGCCGCCGGCGGTGAGACAGAAGCCGGCCCGGCAGGCTGCACCGCTGGCGGCGGTTCCGCGGCCTCTGCGGGCCCGGCCGTCTCGGAGCCGGCGGCCGGCGGCGGTTCCTGCAGATCTCCTGCGGATTTGTCCTGACCCTCCGGTTTTTCCGGCTCCGGCTCCTGCAATCCGCCGGTGGTTTCCTCCTTCACGTCCGCGGCGAACTGCCCCCCCGCCTGGACCAGGCCCGCGGTGCTCGCCTCCACCACCGGCGCGGTTGCGGTGCGATAAATGACACCCAGCAACGCGACGACGGCGATCGCCGGAACCAGCGTGACGAAGAACTGCGCAAGCGCAGTGCGCTTCGGCACCGTTGCCCCGCCGGCCCGGACGAGCGCGCGCCACGACGCGACCAATGCGTTACCGCCGTACTGCGCCACGGCCTGCACCTTGAGTGGCAGCGGGACCCGCCGCTCGCTCTCCGGTAGCGGCGGCATGAGCGCAGGCTTCAACTTTGCCAGCACGATCACGTAGGCAAGATAAAGTCCGGCCAGCATGAGTCCGGGAAAAAAGGCGCCCGCGTAAAGCTGGACCACCGATACCCCGGCGGTCGCCCCGTAGACGATCAGCAACACCGAAGGCGGAATCAGGATGCCGAGACAGCCTCCGGCAGTGACCGCGCCCGCCGCGATCTTGACGTTGTACCCGGCCTTGAGCATCGCCGGAAACGCGAGCAAACCCATCAGCGTCACCACCGCGCCGACGATCCCGGTCGCGGTGGCGAAGATGGCGCAGGTGATGATTGTCGCCACGGCGAGCGATCCCGGGACGCGTGCGGTGGCAAGGTGCAGGCTGTGAAAGAGGCGGTCGATCAACTGCGCCCGCTCGACGAGATAGCCCATGAAAAGGAACAGCGGAACCGCGATCAGGACGTCATTCGACATCACGCCGTAGGTCCGCTGCACGAAGAGGTCGAGCACGTGCTGGATCGCAAGCTGCGGGGTGGCGCCGCGATAGGCGATCCAGGAAAAGAACACGCCCATGCCCATGAGCGTGAATGCGGTGGGAAAGCCGAGCATGATCGCCACCACGATCAGCGCGAGCATCAGGAGCCCGAGATGCCCGTTCGTGAGGTTGGCCCAGGGCATGAACACCGCGATGGCGGTCACGATGATCGCCATCAGGGAGAAACCGAACCAGAGTTCCTTGCGCACCATGATAAGTCGGTTGCAGCCTCAGGGGGCTATGGGAGCCTCGTGCCCTTCGTTCGGGGCATCACTTCCCCTCTTCCCGGTGCATGATCAGCTCGTCCAGCTTCTGGATGTCCTCGTCCTTGACGTGGACCATCTCCTTGAGCTTCTCCACGTCAACTTCCTCGACGTCCACCTCGCGCGAAGGCCACAGGCCCACCCTGATGCAGATGACGCAGCGGATGATCTCGACGACGCCCTGCGCGAGCAGGATTGCCCCGGCAAGCGGGATGACGGCCTTGAACGGATATACCGGCGGCCCTTCCGCCGTGATATTCGAATGCTCGTTGATCGACCAGGAGTCCGCCGCGTAGTAGTAGCCGGCGTAGGTGAGCGCGAAGACGCCCGGGATGAAAAAAACGATGTACAGAATCAGGTCGATGGTGGCCTGCGTGCGGGGCATGAAGAAACCGTAGAGCACGTCGCCGCGGACGTGGCCGTTCTTCGAGAGGGTATAGGCGCCGGCCATCATGAACAAAGTGCCGTAAAACATGATCATTGCATCGAAGGCCCAGGCATGCGGCCGATCCAGGGCGTAACGGGAAAACACTTCCCACGTCACCTGCAGGGTGAGCGCGACGATGAGGAATGAGAATGCCTGCCCCACCCAGGTACTGACGCGGTCGATGAAGAGCAGCGTTTTCTGCATTGAAGAACTTCCGGTAAGGCTGCGGGCTGCGCCGGACTATTGTGCCATGTCCGTTGCGTCCACCCGCGCGTCACCAAAAAAAACACCACCCGGGTGCCGGATGGTGTCTTTCGAAGCGGGATGACGTCAGGCTTTCTTCTTCTGCGCCGCGGGCTTGCCCGCGCCCTTGCCGAAGTAATGGTTGTACGCCATGCGGGAGGAAACCTGCGTGTCCAGTTGCCACCGCACCGCGCGCTCGGCAAAGCGCTTCTGCGATGCCTCGATCTCGACCCACAGCGCGTTGTCCTTGCGCTTGGCGGCGGCTTGGTCGTAGATCACCAGCTGCCGCTGCAGCAGCGAGTCCGGCGTCTTGTAGAACTTGACGTTCTGCTTCTGCTGCATCTCGATGTAGTCCTGCGAGTAGCGGTGGATCGCCTTCCACGACATATCCTGCGACGCGGCTTCCACGGCGTACTCGATGAGCGCCCTCATCTTCGCGGGTAGCGCGTCGTACTTCGCCTTGTTGAACATGATCTCGAACTGCTCGGCGTTCTGGTGGTAGCTCTGCAGCATGCACACCTTGGCGACGTCCGGAAAGCCCAGTAAGCGGTCGGAAGAGGCGTTGTTGAACTCGGCGGCATCGAGCAGGCCACGGTCCATTGCCGGGACGATTTCGCCGCCGGGCAGCGCGTTCACAGCGGCGCCCAGGCCCGTGAAAACGTCGATCGAAAGACCAACGGTGCGGAACTTGAGCCCCTTGAAACCATCCACGCCGGTAATCGGCTTCTTGAACCACCCCAGCGGCTGCGTCGGCATCGGTCCGTAAGGAAAGGACACCACGTTGGCGCCGATCGAGGCGTAGAGCTTGGTGAGCAGCTCCTTGCCGCCCCCGTACTTGTGCCACGAGAGCAGCATGTTGGCGTCCATCGCGAAAGCGGGACCCGATCCCCACAGTGCAAGCGCGTTCTGCTTGCCGTAGTGATACACCAGCACGCCGTGGCCGCCGTCGAGCGTGCCCTTGGAGACCGCGTCGAGCAGGCCGAACGGCGGGAC
>CAZQJF010000072.1:0-9995 GCA_964593735.1 uncultured Streptomycetaceae bacterium
TGCGGGCGGTTTTGCCTAAGGAGTGTGTCGGAACCAAGTCCGACACACTCCTAGGACATCCGCAAGCAGTCCGGAACCCGCCAGTGACGGACGCGCCCTGGTGGGGCGAGTCCGGCACGCATTCCTTACCTGGAAAATGCTTGATATAATTCAATTTGTCACGCACTTACCACCAACTTACTACCAACTTACCCTCGCCAGGACTGGCCAAGAACTTAAACAAGAACAACCAATAAGAACCCCGGGACTCCTCTGATGCATTCCCCGCTGACCGGTGCGCGGTTTTCTGCGATGAGCCGAGTGCGCGCCTTCGCTCTGTGCGGCCTGCTCGCGCTGGCTATGTTCGGCGGGTGCGCCTCCACCGGCAATCCGCGGGATCCCCTGGAGCCGATCAATCGCGGTATCTATCACTTCAACGACGGGGTGGACACCCTGCTCGTGAAGCCGGCCGCGGAGCTCTATCGCGGCATGGTTCCTTCGCTCGTGCGCAGCGGGGTGAGCAACTTCTTCTCCAATATCGGAGACGTGATCGTCGCACTCAACAATCTGTTGCAGGGCAAGCTCACGCAGGCCGTGTCCGACGTAGGGCGGATTGCGGTCAACACGACGGCGGGCCTGCTCGGCGTGTTCGACGTCGCTACGGAGATCGGGCTGGAGAAGCACAACGAAGACTTCGGCCAGACGCTCGGCTATTGGGGGATGGACGATGGACCCTACCTGATGCTGCCCCTCCTCGGCCCGAGCAACGTGCGCGATACACTCGGTCTCATCGTGGACTTCAAGACGGATCCGCTCGCTTACGTCAGCCCGCCGCGCGACCGCAATGTCCTCTGGGGGCTTCGATTCCTGAACCGCCGCTCCGAGCTCCTCGAAACGTCCAGGATACTGGACTCAGCCGCGCTGGACCCGTACGAGTTTCTCCGCGATGCCTATCTGCAGCGCCGCCGGAACCTGATCTTTGACGGTAACCCGCCGGCCTCCAAGGACGACATCGACATCAAGGTGAAACCGAAGTCCGGTGCATCTCTCTTCGAGCTGGTGCCGGATTCCGCGCAGGGCGCCGGCTCTATCCCGAGGAGCGGCGAGCCGCTCACACCCGCCCGGCTCGAAGGGCGCGAGCGCGATGGAGCCGAAGCCCGGTCCCGCGAACCGCGCGTGACTTCCTCTCCCGCCCCCGCCTCCGTCCCCGCCCGCGCCCGCGTCTCGCGGATCTGGCTGCCGGTCGCCCGGTAACCCCTCCCTCCGTTTTCCGCTGGGAGCCAGGAGCGTGCGGAGCTTCAAGTCCGACCGGCTTCGCTATTCTATTGTCGAGCGGAGGCCTCTCGCGGTCGCCAGGTAGATCCCCGTGAATACGATCGTTGCCCCGGCCAGGTGGAACGGCTGCAAGGTCTCGCCCAGCTACGGTTCCGTGCCGTGCGAACCCGAAGAGGCCTCCGGTTTCCGCCGTAAAGCGCCGCCGGCGATACCACCCACCGCGTTCGTGAGAGCGCTGGCGATGGCGGTCGAGATGGCGGCCAGGGTAATGCGCCCACCGAACTCCGCCAGAGGAACACCAATCATCGCGCCGAAAAAAACCGCCTCGGCAATCCCGCCCAGCGCCCCGGCGAGCGCGCCCGCGGTGATACCGCCGGCGCGGCACAGCCACCCGGCCAGCAGCCCCGGCGCAACCGAACTCATTGCCCTCAGCAATAGATCGCCTGTGCGGTACCAGTCAGGATACACGTCGTCTCCATCGAGCAGAGCCAGCTCGTGAAAACCGTAAAGGGCGAAGACCAGCGCAATATAAAGGCCGACACCTGTAACGACACCGGCCGCGATTGAGTTCATTTGCGCGTGCTGGCGGTTCAATTGTGAGATAAGGCGTCCCAGATGCAGCGTCCCAGAAAACACGTCTCAGATAAAACGCGTCAAATCATGCTGCAGCTTCCGCCCTCTCCTCTTCCTCTGCGCCTCTGCGGTACATTGTTCTTGCTTTTCTTGGCGACCTTGGCGTCTTGGCGGTTAATCTGGACCTTCAGTTAATCTGGACCTTCAGTTGAGCCGCGCCGCAAGCTGCTGCAGCTCCGCGACCTTGCCACGCACCTCCGCCAGGTCGCCGGCTTTCGGCCGCAACTGCAGATACTGCTGGTAGTCCGCCAGCGCGGCGCGAAAGCACTCGAGCTCGAAGTAGATCTCCGCGCGGTCCCGATACTCCTCCGCGCCCTCCGGATCGATCAGGATGGCGCGGGCGCACGCCGACAGCGCCCGCTCTAGATCCCCCTTCTGACGGTAGATGCTCTTCAGGTTGCGCAGAATACGCGCGAGTATTTCCTTCCGGCTCGCGCCCACCAGCATCTGTCGCACCGCCTCGTCCGACCCGGCGGGCGTCCCGCCACGCAGTACTCGCAGCCGCTGGCGCAGGTCATCCAGGCCGAGCGAGGCGCCGCGGGCATACGGATCGAGCACGACCGCGCCGTCGCGCACCAGGCACTTCACCAGGAAGTGCCCGGGAAACGATACGCCGCGCACCGCCAGCCCGACCCGGCGCCCGATCTCGACGTAGAGCATCGACAGCGTAATCGGGATGCCGAGCTTGCGGTCGAGCACTTCGTTGAGGAAACTGTTGCGGGGATCGTAGTAGTCGACGGCGTTGCCGGCAAAACCCAGCTCGTCGAACAGGTAGCAGTTGAGGGCGATGATGGTTTCCGCGGTCGAGATGTCCGGGCGCAGCCTGCGCCTGAGCGTCGCCCCCATTTCATCCACGCGTTTCAGGTACGCGAGGATATCGAGGCCCCGATACTCCTCGGCGGCGATCACCAGCGCGGCTTCGACGAGGTCGACTTCCTCTTCCGGCCGCTTCGCGATCTCCTCCCACTGCCCGGCGGGCGTCGTGCCGACGCTGGATGTCATACCAGAACCCATCTCAAAAACGAAAAGCTCTTAGCCACAGATACACACAGATAAACACGGATCTCAAGACGCAAGGTCAAAAGCAGGAATTGGCCGCAGATACACGCTGATACACGCAGATTAAATTCAAGATCCGGGTTCCTTCATGTTGTCTGTGGGTAATCTGCCTTTGATCTTGTCCGCGTTTATCTGCGTTTATCTGCGGCTCAATATGTTCTTGAACTTATCCGCGTTCATCGGCGGCCATTCCGCTCTGGACCCTATCTGTTCATCTGGGTTTATCTGTGGCTTTAAACATGCTTTTCAGACCACTTCTGGTAGCGTTCTCTTTAGCCGATTCCGTGTGATTCCGAGGCTGCAATGCATGTCAGACGCGCCTCGCGAGCGGCAGGTTCATGAGCAGGTTCTGCGGCTTCATGCGCAACTCCCCGTCCGGCGTCATGGCGAGTCCGAGGAACACCGGCGCGCCCTCCATTTCGGGGCGCAGCACGATGGGATCACGAAAGTCCATCCGGAAGAGTCCGATGACGCGTTTCATCCGCTCGGGCTCGACCTCGCCACCATTATAGATCTGGTTGAGGATCGCGCTCGCCTCCGCATCGAGCCCGACGTGCCATATCCACTCGTCGTCCGGAATTTCGCGGACGGATTTGACGGTCACCCGCACCCCCTGGAAGTGCCCGACCCACCGTTCCAGCACCCGTGCGAATGCGAGGCATCCCGGGCGCCCGGGATCGAGGCTGATCACCGTATCGAAGCGCTCGTCGCGATCGAAGTAGCGCGCGGCGCTCGGCTCGTCGAGGATGTCGAGCTCGACCGTCTTCGCCGGGGTCTGTCCTTCGCTCAGCAGCCGCCCCAGGTTGCCGAGGTCCGATCCCGTGGCATGCGTATGGACCGTATCATCGTCGGCAAGCATGATCGACCCGTCGTGGATGCTGACGCGCTGTTTGCGGAAGAACAGCTCCGCCGCTCGCGCTTCCAGGCCGCTGGGCTCGCCGTCGAGCATCGCGCGCAGGATCACCTGGGCGGTGTGATTGACGAAGTCCGGCGGAACCGCTACGTCCTGTTGAAACAGGCTCGCGTAAAACGCCTCCAGCGTTGGCGCCGCCAGGAGTTGCTCGCGGAATCTCAGCATGACACGGTAATTCTCCCGGGCGTCGGGATCGGCAACCGCAGAGATCTCCGTCTGCTCCACCCCGCGGCGGGGCTCTTTCACGAGAGACGCGTGCAACGCGCGCTCCGCGTCACAGGCCTCGGGCACCGGCGCCAGCTCCGGCCGCGAATAGTAGAGCCGCAGGTAGTCGTCGGTGACGAGCAGCCGCCCGTCTTCGGCGCGCCTTAGCAGCCGGAATCCGCAGCTTTCCCAGAAATCGGGCATTTTTGGATCGCGATCGTAGCCTCTACCCGCCGGGTAGTGTGTCAGACTTCAACGCGGAATAGAATACCGTCCGCGTACTCGGGACATTTTATGAAATAGGCTCGAGCAACAAACACCGGGCGGATCGGGATCCGACCGGTTCAGGTTCATCGGACAAGGAGGCTGCAGAACATGCCCGACCAGGTATCGGCGGTGCGCGCGGGAACGTCCCGCGCGGGGTTGACCGGGCGCGCCTTGCGCGCCATCGGAGAGCGAACGAGCGTCTGTTTTCGCGTCGTATTCGCCGACGGCTCGACCTTCCAGAACCAGGATGGCCAGCCCATGGTAACCCTGGTGTTTCGCACCGCCGCGGCGGAGCGGCGCGTCTGGCTGTTCGGGCACGTAGGGCTCCTCGAGTCCTATTTCGACCAGTCGCTCGACGTCGAAGGCGATCTCGCGGCTGCGTTCCGTGCCGGCATGGATGCGAGGTTCGACTGGCGATCCAACCCGCTCATCACGCTGCGCAACTATTGGCATGAATTTCGTTTCAGCAACAGCACCATTGCGCAGGCCAGGACCAACGCGGAATTCCACTACGCCCTCGGGACCGCGTTCTACCGCTACTGGCTCGACGACCCGTACATGATGTACACCTGCGGTTACTGGAAGGAGGGCACCACGACGCTGGAGGAAGCGCAGCAAAACAAGATGGAGCACGTGTGCCGCAAGATCGACCTCAAGGCCGGCGAGACCTTCGTGGACATCGGCTGCGGATGGGGCGGGTTCACGTTCTACGCGTGGGAGCGCTGCCAGGCGCTCGGCACCGGGATCAACACCACCAGCGAGCAGCTCGAGGGGATGCGCCGGGAAATCGCGCGCCGCGGCCTGGAGAGCACGCTGAAAGCGGAGTACGCCGACTTCCGGGAGATTCCGGGCGTCTACGACAAGTGCGTATCGATCGGGACGCTGGAACACGCGGGCCGCGATCAGGTCGACGAAGTGGTCCGCGCGCACGCGCAATGCCTCAAGCCCGGGGGCATCGGCATGCTGCACTTCATAGGGCATCTCGGGATGCACGACACCGAGTTCTACATCCGCAAGCACATCTTTCCCGGTGGATGGATTCCCAGTCTCGCGGAGACCATAACCGCGATGGAAAAGGCCGGCCTCGAGGTCCTCGACATCGAGAACCTGCGGCGGCACTACGCGCTGACCCTCGATGCGTGGGCGCAGCGTTTCGAGCGCCACTGGCCCGAGATACAAGCGCTCGATCCCGCGAAGTTCACGGAGTATTTCCGGCGCAAGTGGCGCGCCTATCTCTACTCGTGCGCCGAAATGTTCCGCTCTCCGAACGGCCAGACGCACCTCTTCCAGATCGCCTACTGCCGCGGCAACGTCCGGAACTACCCGATGAGCCGCGCGCACATCTACGCCGCCGCCAGGGAAACGGGACTGCCCCGATGATTTGCCGGGAAGGACCCGTTCGAATGTACCATCCCGCGAAGAACGTTCATCGTGCGGCGGGGGGTGCGGGGGGGATGGGAAGGGCCCTCGGATTCTCAGGAAGGGGCCCATCCCCCGCCGCTCCTGATGTTCCCCGCTGACAGCTTTGCCGCGCGCAGGGACCGCCTGGCCGGGCAGCTTGGCGGGCGCCGCGGCGAGATCGGTATCAGGAAGCGCACGAGCTCGAACCTGTTCCGCTACGCACCTCGAGCCCGGGCGGGCCGCACGCTCGACCTGAGCGGTTTCGATCACGTCCTGGAGCTGGATGCGCAAGCGCGCACGCTGGAGGTGGAAGGTCTCGCCACGTTCGAAGCCATCGTCGACCACACGTTGCCGCATGGCCTCGCTCCCCTCATCACGCCGGAGCTGAAGCACATCACGATCGGCGGGGCCACCGTCGGCATCGGCATCGAGTCGAACTGCTTCCGCCACGGTTTCGTGCACGACGGGCTCCTGGAAGCCGAGGTCGTGCTCGCCGACGGGCGCATCGTGACGTGCACGGCGGCGAACGAGCATGCCGACCTCTTTCGGGCGCTGCCGAACTCGTACGGCACGCTGGGCTACATACTGCGCGCGAGGATCCGCCTCATGCCGGCCGCCCCTTACGTCCACCTGCATACCGTCGAGTTCAACGACCTGGACGCCTATCTCGAAGCGATGCGCGCCGCGACCGAACACGCGAACAAGGAAAATGTGGCGGAAAACGAGGTGGACTTCGTCGAGGGGCTGATCTATGGCCCGGAACGCCAGTTCCTGACGCTTTCGCGCTTCACGGATACCGTGCCGCGGATCGACGATATCCTGCGGGGTGTAAGGTTCTACAAGCTCGTATCGCGAGCGTCCGACGTGTACCTGACGACCAAGGATTACCTCTTCCGCTACGACCCCGAATGGTTCTGGAACCTGCCGGAAACGCCGCTCTACGATCTGCTCAGGCGCTACGCGCCCGAGCGGTTGCGCAATTCCGGGTTCTACAAACGCTATACGGTCGTCAAGGAGGGGGTGCTCTCCGCGCTGCCGTGGCGCCAGCGCCAGGAAGACGATGTTGAACCGTTGATACAGGACTGGGAAGTCCCGTGGGAGCAAGCCGCCGCGCTCACGCGCTTCGCGATGGCAGAGGCGGATATCGGGGGCAAACCCTGGATCGTGACGCCGATACGCACGCCCGCCACTCCGGTGCTCTATCCCGTGCGTCCCGACACGCTCTACTATAATTTCGGTTGTTACACCCAGGTACTCAAGCGCCCGGACAAGGGTGATTACTATTACACGAAGATCATCGACCGGAAGTGCTTCGACCTGGGCGGGCTCAAGATGCTCTATTCGTCGACGTTCCTCACCGAGGCAGAATTCGACCGCATCTACAACGGGGACGCTTACGCCGCGTTGAAGAAGAAGTACGATCCGGGAGGGGCGTTTCGGACGCTGTACGAGAAATGCGTGACTGGTACGGCGTGACTGGTGATGCGTGACTGGTGATGCGTGAGCAATACAGCGTAATTGGCTGAACGCCTTTTCAGTCACGCCCTATCAGTCACGCCCTATCAGTCACGCAGTACCAGTCACGTCCTATCAGTCACGTAAGTAACAGTCACGCCTTTGCCGGCTCCGAAATCTCGACAAGATTCTCGTCCGGGTCCCGCACGTAGATCGACCGGATGGTAAAGCGGGCCCCGGTACGATTGGACGGCCCCTCTTCGATGGCAATCCCCTCTTTGCTGAGATGCGCGATGATCTCGTCCAGCGGCCGGTCAGCGAGGAAGCAGAGGTCGAGAGAGCCGGGCGTCGGGGTGCGGGCCTTGATGCCGGCTTCGAATCCGGGCGGATGAACGTTGAACTTGTGATCGCCGAAGCGCAGCGCGATCCGTCCCTGGCCGTACTGCTCCTGCCGCATGCCGAGCACGCGCGTGTAGAAATCGAGGCACTTCTCAAGGTCGCGGGTGGTGAGAACGATGTGGTCTATGCTCTTTATCATGTGCGAGTCAGTCCCTTGAGGTCGGTGATCACTTCCACCGCATTCTTTCCCGGTTGAGCGCCGAGATAGCGCCTGGCGATATGTCCCCGGGGATCGACAAGAAAGGTATTCCGCCTCGCGAACTTCAGCAATCCCAGGTTCAACCGCGAGCCATAACGCGCCGCCACCGTCCCGCCCCGGTCTGAAAGCAGCAGGAATGGCAAACGATACCGGGCGGCAAATGCCGCCAGGCGCTCCTGGCCGTCCACGCTGACGCCGCACACAGTGGCACCCAGCCCCTCGATCTCCACCATTGCGTCGCGAAACCGCGCCGCCTGCTCGGTTCAGCCAGGCGTGTCCGCTCGCGGAAAGAAATAAAGCACGAGCCACTTGCCGCGAAAATCACCGAGCACGTGCAACGCGCCGTGCTGATCCGGCAGCGAAAAATCCGGTGCGAGATCACCGATTTGCGGCGAGATCCCGGGTTTCCCGAGCTGTCGGAACGTGAGCAGAACGGCCAGCAGGATACCGGCGAGGATGAACCAGGTCATAGGTGCGGCGATTATCACACGGAAAGGAATGTGCCGGGCTTTACTCCGACACATTCCTAAACATTACAATCTGTGGAGCAATACCACCCGCAGGCGAACCGCAGAATGGGAGTGAAAGGAATTATGGCAACCATCCGTGTCGCGGTCTCCATCCGTATGGCGGTCTTTGTGAGCATTGCGGGACTCTTCCTTGCGTGCACGGCCGGGGCCCAGAGCTTTCCCTCCCGCCCCGTGCGCTACATCATGCCGCTACCCGCCGGCGGCGAGACCGACGTATTCGCCCGCGTGCTCGCCAGGCAGCTCTCGGACGGCTGGGGTCAGCAGGTCGTCATCGAGAACCGACCCGGCGGAGGCACGACCATCGCCACGGAGTTTACCGCCAAGGCTCCGGCGGACGGCCACACCTTCCTGCATGCCATCACGGCGTTCGGCATCAACGCGACTCTGTACGCCAAACTGCCTTACGACACGCTGAAGGACTTCAGTTGCGTCACCCAGATCGGCAATCTCTACGGCGTGCTGCTGGCGCACCCCTCGTTTCCGGCGAGAGGCATGGCGGACCTGATCAAGCTCGCCAAGGCGCGCCCCGGCGAGATCGCCTATGCCACAGGCGGCTCGGGAACCTACAACCACATCGCGGCCGAGGCGATACGCATGGCCGCCGGCATCAACATCGTGCACGTGCCCTACAAAGGAAGCAGCCAGGCGGCCCTCGACGTGCTACCCGGCCGCGTGCCGCTCCTCGCCACCGTGCTGGTGGAGGCTATCCCCTTTATCCAGTCCGGGAAGCTGAGAGTCATCGCCACGACCAGTCCCAGGCGCGCGCCTTCACTGCCGGATGTGCCCACCGTCGGGGAAACGCTTCCCACCTACCGGGGTGGCATAGGCTTCTGGGCACTGGTCACGCGTGCCGGCGCGCCGGGCGCGACGCTCAACAAGCTCAACGCCGACGTCGTCACGGCCTTGCATGCGCCGGACGTGCGGGCGAGGCTCGCCCAGGCGGACATCGAAATCGTCGGATCGAAGCCGGAGCAGTGCGACGCGTTCCTTCGGGAGCAGGTCGCCGTGTGGGGAAAGATCGTCAAGGCGTCGGGTGCGCGCGTCGATTGACGGAAGTAGAAAGTTGGCAGTAGTCAGTTGGCAGTAATACCTGGCTACTCGCTGCTGACACTCTTACTGTCAACTGCCCACTGCAAACTGCAAACTTGTCTAGAACCCATCTCAAGAACGGCATACGGACAGGATGAACAAGATGAACAGGATAACGGCGCAGTTAAACCATCCTGTAAATCCTGTTAATCCTGTCGGTTTTCGGCTTTACGAGCGTCCTTCGGCGTTTTTGAGATAGCTTCTAGCTACGCCAGCCTGACACCGCGTTCCCGCGTTCCCGCCCTCTGGCGCTCGACCAGGTGTGCATAGAATCCGCGGCGCGCGAGGAGTTCGGCGTGCGTTCCCTGCTCGGCCACGCGGCCCTCGTGCAGCACCAGGATGCGATCGGCCGAGCGGATAGTCGACAGGCGATGAGCGATCAGGATCGTGGTGCGATCGGCCATCAGCGAGTCGAGCGCGCCGCGCACCTGGTCCTCGCTCAGCGTGTCGAGGTGCGAGGTTGCCTCGTCGAGCACGAGCACCGGGGCATCCTTCAGGAACGCGCGCGCGATCGCGACCCGCTGCCGCTGGCCGCCGGAGAGCTGCACGCCGCGCTCGCCGACGGGCGTCGCGAGTCCCTCGGGGAGCCCGG
>CAZQJF010000073.1:0-9995 GCA_964593735.1 uncultured Streptomycetaceae bacterium
ACGCGCTGGCCCTTGCGAAGCGGCAACGGCTCCTTCAGGACGAGCCGCTGCGGGTCATCGATGGTGACGATTTCCCTGTGCGTGTACACGAGGCTCAAGCAGCCTTTCTCACCTTCAACTCGACCCGCATGCCGGCGTGGCCCAGCATGTTGACCAGGGCGTCGAGGCTGAACCTGTCGATCTTGCCGCGCAGCAGGTCGTTGAGCCGCGGCTGGCCAACGCCGAGCGCGCGCGCCGCCGCGCCTTGGGTCATCTTGCTCTTGCGGTAGAAGTCCTCGATCCTCATCATCAATTCGCCGCGCAGCTTCAGGTTCTCAGCCTCGGCCTTGCTGAATCCGATGTCGAGAAACACATTGCCGCTGCCGCGCGTGATCTTAAGCTTTTCCGTCATCGTTGCTTCCTTTCGTTCACCATCGCCCGGTAACGATCGCGGGCAACGTCAATCTCGGTCTTGGGTGTCTTGCGCGCCTTCTTCTGGAAGGCGTGAAGCACGTAGACCGCCTCCGGGAACTTGGCCACGTAGATCACCCGGAAAGCGCCACCCTCGCGGACCCTGATCTCGTTCACGCCGAGCCCCACCGAGAGCATCGGCTTCCAGTCTGCCGGTTCCTTCCCGGCCTGAACACGTTCGAGCTGATAGCCCGCCTCATGCTTCGCGGCATCCGGAAACTCGCGGATGCGCTCGCGGCTGTCGCCCAACCATGCAACGGGCTTCACGTTGGAGATTATATCAAAACGGCTATAGATCGGACACTAATGAGCGCGTTACGCCGCGCTCCTGAGAGGAACCACCGCGGCCGTCTGGGGTGGCGCGGCCAGAAATTCGGCCCAGGCTTTCATCAGGCCAGCGCGCTTCTCGAACAGGTCCCCGCGCCGGTATGCAGCCTCAGCGGCATTGGGGATCGTGTGCGCCAGCGCCATTTCGCAAACCTCGTGCGGAAACGCCGTGCGCTCTGCCGCCCAATCGCGGAAGGATGAACGGAAACCGTGAACGGTCACGTCCACTTCCATGCGGTCCAGCAGCACCAGCATGGCCATGTTGCTGATGGGCTTCCCTTTGTGGGTAACGGAAAATCCACGTCTTGATGCCGGATGCTGCGACCTGGAGATAGAGACCGCCTCCGTCGCAGTAGAGGCCCGGCTCTCGTCTGCTGGCCCACCGTCCGGGCCGACAGGCGATTGAGTTGTCGCGTACCCATACTCCTACCCATACAGTTGTGGCGGATTTCATCGAGCCGCCCTAAACTCTATCGGCAGGGCGGTCCGCTGAACTTGTGCCACGCCCGGCGACGTCAGTCAAAAACTGGAACTCGCCGGCTCGTGTTGGATAGTGAGTCTAGGGGCACCCTCTCCGCCAACAAAAAAAAGCGACACTCAGTGGTCGCTTTTTTCGGATGGGCATAACCGACGTTACCGGCAGCTTCGAACCTTCTCATCTCTTTCCGTGACCACCGCGGCAGCCAGCTGTCTGGACTCGATCAGCTCTGTGCAGCGCAGGAATACGTAATCCGGCGGGTGCCCGAGTCCTTCGAGCCATCGGGTGAGCAGCCATGCTTCGATGTCCAGGAATTCAGCCAGCTGGCGTTCCCCACCAATCAGCAGGGCCGCCTGGTGGAGCCTCGGTACGCGAGTATCGGTTCTAGTGTCCATCGGAGGATGGTGATCATCGCAACGGCGCACGTCTGTTCGCCGCCCCACATAACGACCTCTGGCTTGCGACCAAGCCGGGTAAACAGGGCTCAGATCACCATTCCCGACAGGTGAAATCGGAACACGTGGCATATCATGGGCCGCGGGCACGCCCGAGGATTTCGCGGCGAGAATACGCGCGGACGTGGAAAAGCTCGGGAAAGTCGTGCGCGAAGCGAAGATGCGGGTCGAATAGCGGAGCGCGAGTTTGGTGTGCGCTGGAATCTGCTCGTCACATAGCCGTGCAGGTTTTTCAGATGTCTCTTGGAGCGCCTATCAGAATGAAAGATCGGCGCCGAGTGTAGGGGAGCATGAGGGGAAAGCGGTGGTGAGGGGCCATTCCCTCACTTGTCAGGTGCCCTCAGCGCTCCTGTTCGCCATTGCGCCGGAGGCGGGGACGGCCATCATCGTTTTCGGCCCGGCCCTGATGTGCCTGCGCTTGCGGCAGCAGCCGGGATTGCGGTCTCGTAACACCGCCGCCGCACCCACAGATGCTGCACTTGGGCGGCCAGGTCGTGATCTCCGTAGCCGCGTTGCATTGCATGCACTCGAAGTAATCCATGGTTGCCCATCATGAACCTGTCTTGTGAGGCTATGTGTGCGCCAACGCACAAAAGCATGATTTGTACAATCGCAGCTACAAGCTTTGTAGCTTTCGCTTGACACGGCTTGGCCAGGTTTACGGCTTGCCATAGCCCCCGCCGCCGGCGGTCTCCATCACCACCCTGTCGCCTTTCTTCAGCACCCAGTGGTCGGCGGGATCTATGGCCTCGCCGTTCAACAGCAGGGCGCCTACCTTCCCGGGCGCGCCGCCGAAGATGCCTTGCGGCGCGGTGCGGAAGCGCGTCATGATCATCGAGGCCATCATCGGCGAGTCGGCGACGACCTCGATCTCGAAGCGCAGGCCGTCGCCGCCGCGGTGCTTTCCCGCGCCGCTGCTGCCGCGCCGGATGGCGCGCTCGATGACGCGCACGGGAGCCATCTGCTCGAATACTTCGATCGGCGTGTTGGAGAGATTGGACGGGAACGACAGCATGGTGTAGCCGTCGCGGTATTTCGTCGCGCCTTGCCCTGCGTTCATGAAATTGACGGCGGCGTACGGCCGGCCCTGGTGCTCGCCGGTCACCGTGATCGACGAATTCGATGAACCTTCGGCGATGGCACGGTCGGGCAGCACGTCGGCGAGCGCCATCATGATCGCCGGCACCATCATGTGGCCGATCATGCCGCGTCCCCCGCTGGCCGCGGGATAACGCGGATTGAAAATGGAGCCTTCCGGTGCCGACGTGGTGATCGGGAGGAAGCTGCCTTCGTTGTTCGGCACGCCGGGGCACAACAGCGCCTTCACCGCGAACGCCGAGTACGCGAAAGTATAGATGGGCACGACGTTCACCGCGCGCGGCACCTGGGGGCTGGAGCCGGCATAGTCGATCGCGATGCGGTCGCCTTTCACCGTCACCGTGCAGTTGATGAGTATCGGCTCTTCGAACCCGTCGTGCCGCGTCTGGGCGTGGTAGACGCCGTCCGGGACCGCGCGGATGGCCTTGCGCATGGCCGTCTCGGAGCGGCGGCGGATTTCGGCTCCCAGCGCCTTCAGGTCGGTATCGCGCAGGAGCGGCCGCAGCCGTTCCTCCAGCATCCTGCACGCCGCGACCTGGGCCCAGATGTCGCCCAGCGTCTGCTCCGGCACGCGCACGTTCTGACCTATCATGTCGAGCAGGTTCTGGTCGGGCCTGCCGCCGCTCATCAGCTTGAGGCGCGGGATCTGGAGCCCTTCCTCGTAGATCTCGCGGATGCCGGCGTTACGGATGCGTCCGCCGATGTCGGGCATGTGGGAGACCACGGCGGCGAAGGCGACGATCCGGCCCTGGTCGAAAATGGGCATCGCGACGTTCACGTCGTGGATGTGTCCGGTACCCATCCACGGATCGTTGGTGATCATCACGTCGCCGGGCTTGAGGCTGTGCGGCGGAAATTTCTTCAGGAAGTGCTTCACCGTCGCGGGCAGGGTGCCGATGAACGATGGTATGGACAGCACCGACTGCGCGATCGAGCGACCCTCGGCATCGGTCAGCACGACGGCAAAGTCGTTGGCCTCGCGCACCAGCACCGAGAACGAGGTGCGCACGAAAGCGGCAGAGGCCTCGTCGACCATGCTGACCAGGCGCTTCCACTGAATTTCCAGCGCGATCGGGTCGATGCTCGGCTGCTTTGCCTCGGGCTTCCGGCTCATTGGAGTTCCTTTCGATCATTCACTTTGATACGGCCTCCTTGATGAGGACCGAAACGGTGTAGTCGGGGAGAATCCGCACGTCGGCTGCAACCGGCACCACCAGCGTGGATTCCCGCTCTTCCAGGATGAGGGGGCCGGCGATCCTGCTTCCGGGCTTGAGCGAATAGCGGTCGTACACGGGGACGGCGCCGTAGCGGCCCTTGACCGGCAGCCAGATCTCACGCCTGCCGCGCATGACGGGCCTGGCGGAGACCCGCTCGTCGCCCCATTTGAACCGGTGGCTCCTGACTATCGAGCGCCCGGTGAGCCGCCAGGTCACGACCTGCGGCGCGGCGTTCGGGACGAGGTGGCCGTAGAGCTGCCGGTAGCGCCGCTCGAATTCCTTGAGGATAACGGCTTCCAGCGCCGCCGTGACCTTGCGCCATGGCAGGCTGACCGAGACGTTGTGGCCCTGGCCGGCGTAGCGCATCTCCGCGCCCAGCCACCATTGGATGGCCGCGCCCTTCCGGCGGGGGCCCGCGCGCGCTGCCTGGAGCTCTTCCTCCGCATCGGCGCGCAACTGCGCGTAGGTCCGTGCCACGCGGCCCCAGTCGATGTCCTTCACCAGCGTGGGATTGGACCAGGCGCGGTCCACTCGTGCGGGCGCCGCCAGCAGGCCGAGGCACGATCCGGCGCCGGCTGCGATCGTCGCCAGGACGTGCGGAATCTGGAGCTTGCGGGCGATTTCGACCGCGTGCACGGGGCCGGCGCCGCCGGTCGCGACCATGGCGAACCCGCGCGGATCGTGACCCTTTTCGGCGATATGGATGCGCGCCGCGGCGGCCATGTTCTCGTTGACGATATCGCAGATACCCCAGGCCACCTCGGTCGCGGAGAGCCCGAGCCTGGCGGCCAGCTTCTGAAGCGCCGCCTGCGCGAGGTCTTTGCGCAGTTTCATCTCGCCGCCGAGAAAGTTGTCGGCGTTGAGATAGCCCAGCACCAGGTCGGCGTCGGTAACGGTCGCTTCGATTCCGCCCTGGCCGTAGCACGCCGGTCCGGGATCGGCGCCGGCGCTGCTGGGGCCGACATTGAGCAGCCCCAGGGCGTTCACGTGCGCGATAGAGCCGCCGCCCGCGCCGATCTCCATGAGGTCTATGCTGGGGATGAGGATGGGCAGGCCGGAGCCGCGCGCGAAGCGCGAGACGCGCGCGCATTCGAAGCTGTGCGCGATGAGCGGTTCGCCGCCGACCGCCACGCAGGCTTTCGCGGTGGTGCCGCCCATGTCGAAAGAGAGGATCCGGGCGAGGCCGTTGTTGCGCGCCGTATTGAGTGCCGAGAGCACGCCGCCGGCGGGGCCTGATTCGAGCAGCAATATGGGTGTCCCGGCGGCGGCCCTGGCCGAAGTGAAACCACCGCTGGAGATCATGATCCTCAACGCCGCATCCGGGGCGAGCGCGTGCACACGGCTGTCGAGGCGGTCGAGGTACTCCGCGACGAGCGGCTGCACGTAGGCATTGGCCGCGGTGGTGGACATGCGCTCGTACTCGCGGATCTCGCGCGCGATGCCGGACGAGATCGATACCGCGAGCCTGGGAAAGCGCCTGCGTAACGCCGCGGCGATCGCTTTCTCGTGCGCGTCGTTGACGTACGAATGCAGGAGGCATACTGCCACCGACTCGACCTCGAGGGCACCCACCTCGTCCATCAGCCGCGCGAGCGCGGGCCCGGCCAAGGGTGTGACGACGGTTCCGTCCACGGCCAGCCGCTCGTCGACTTCTACGCGCTTGTCCTCGGCGACGAGCGGCCGGGGGATTTCCAGGTTGAGATCGTAAAGCTCGTAGCGGATCTCGCGCGCGATGGTCAGCACGTCGCGCGTGCCGCTGGTCACGACGAGGCCGGTCTTCGCCCCCTTGCGCTCTATCAGGGTATTGGTCACGAGCGTCGTGCCGTGCACGACCTCGACGACGGGCGATTTCGCGCCATGGAGCGCGGCTGCGATCTGTGTCAGGAGGTCGCTGATGACGGTCGTCACGGCGACGCCCGGGTCATGCGGCGTGGTGAGCGTCTTTGCTACCCAGATGCGCCCGCCGGGCGCCAGCACCGCGAGGCCGTCGGTGAACGTGCCGCCTATGTCCACCGCGATGCGGAGGCTAGAACTCATCCTGAATACCCAATGAACCGCAGATAAACGCAGATGAACGCAGATAGATCAAATCGACGGCAAGCCACGCTTGGTAGTAGATTTCATCCGTGTTTATCTGCGTGTATCTGCGGCTAAATCTGACTTTTCGTTCTTGATTTACGCTGGCAGTCACACACACCTCTACCTCAGCGCGGCGACCGCGCGGCGGATGCGCTGGCAGGCCTCCGTGAGCTCGTCCATCGGAGCGGCAATGGACATGCGAAAGTACGGCGAGAGGCCGTAGGCCGCGCCGACCACCACCGCCACGCCCGAATCGAGCAGGTAGTCCACGGCGTCCCGTTCCGTCTCGAGGGTCGCGCCCTGGGGCGTGCGCTTGCCGAGCGTGCCGCCGCAGTTTACGAAGATGTAGAACGCGCCTTGTGGGCGGAAACACTCCAGGCCCGGCGCCTCGCGCAGCAATTCCAGCACCCGGTCGCGACGTTCCTGGAAGGCCTGCGCGCGCTGCGGCACGAAATCCTGCGGCCCGTTCAACGCCTGCACGGCCGCGGCCTGGCTGATCGAGGAGGCGCAGGTGGTACTCTGCGACTGGATCTTCGTCATGTTCCTGATGAGCTCAGCCGGCCCGCCGCAGTAGCCTATGCGCCAACCGGTCATGGCATAGGTCTTGGCTACGCCGTTGACCGTGAGCGTGCGCTCATAGAGGGCGGGCTCAACCTGCGCGATGGTGGCGAACTCGATGCCGTCGAACAAGAGGTGCTCGTAGATGTCATCGGAGAGCACCCAGACGTGCGGGTGGCGCAGGAGCACCGCTGCGAGCGCCTTCAACTCCGCGCGTGTATAGACCGCGCCGGTGGGATTGCACGGGGAGTTGATCAAGAGCCACTTGGTCCTGGGCGTGATCGCCGCCTCGAGTGCCGCGGGCGTAATCTTGAATCCGTCCTCCGGGCGGCACACTACCGATACGGGGGTGCCGTCGGCGAGCAGGGGGATGTCGAGGTAGGAAACCCAGTACGGCGCCGGGATGATCACTTCGTCTCCTGCCGACACCGTGGACATGATCGCGTTGAAGATCACCTGCTTGCCGCCGTTGCCGGCCAGGATCTGTTCCGGCGCGTAGTCGAGCCCGTTTTCGCGCTTGAACTTGGCGCGGATTGCCGCCTTGAGCTCGGGCGTGCCGTCGACATTGGTGTACTTGGTTTCCTCGCGCGCCATCGCGGCGGTCGCCGCCTCCTTGACGTTGCCCGGGGTCTCGAAGTCCGGCTCGCCGATGGTCAGCCCGATGATGTCGCGCCCCTGCGCTCTCAGCTCCCGCACCCGCTGCGCGCCGGCGTTGCTAGGCGAAACGGTGATGCGCCCCACGCGCGGGGAGAAAAAGCCGTCGGGTATCGCTTTGTCGCTCATACTCTTAGGAGTGATTTCAAGAAGTCGATTTCAGCCACAGATAAACACAGATGAACACAGATTTCAAAACCCAAGGATTGGGTCTTATCCGTGTTTATCTGTGTGTATCTATGGCAAATTTCTGTTCTTGCCTGGAGTCGGACTCCAATCTCACTCGAATACTGCAGGATTCCGGTCCCGGTTCATGCCGCAACTCCGCGGCGGAACTGCGGAGCGACTTTCTGCATGAAAAGCCGGATGCTGCTTTCGGCAACCTCGATCGGCATCGGACCGATGCGGAACACGAGAATCAGACCCCCGACGCCGATCCGGTCGATTTCGGCGATCGCTTCGCAGACGGTGGCGGGAGAGCCGCACAGGATCGAGTGCTGGACCTGGTTGCGCGCCGCCGGCTCCGTTTCCTGCTTGAGCAGGAGCCCCTGTTCCTGGTAGACCTTCTTGCGCATGGTCTGGCGAAACTCCTGCTGGATTTCCCAGGCGGGGAGGGCAAGGCGCTCGGCTTCGGCGTCGGTCTCGCCGACGAAGATGTTGCGCCACACCCAGGTATCGTCGACGTTGCGGGCCACGGCGGGCTCGTCGAACCCGCTCTCGCGCATCGTCTTGCGGTACAGCTCCATGCGGTGCCTGGTGACCTCGTTGCTCTGGATGTTCATCAGGAACGGGCGGCCGGCGCGCGCCATGCCGAGCATCGCTTCCTCGCCCGAGCACGCGCGTATGATGAAGGGATGCGGCCTGGTGTAGGGCCGCGGGCGCAGCAACGGCAGGCGCAGGTTCCAGAACTTGCCTTTATGCTCGTAATTCTCGGTGGTCCAGGCCTTGATCATGATCTCTTCGGCCTCGATCAGCCGGTCGTAGGCTTCCTTGGGATCGATGCCGTAACCCTGATAGTCGTAGACGTTGAAGGCAGTTCCCCGGCCCAGCCCGACGACCAGCCGGCCTTTGCTGATGTTGTCGATCAGCGCCATCTGCTCCGCCATGCGCACCGGATGATGCAGCGACATCTGGGCGACCGCGAAACCGATGTTGATCCGCTGCGTGCTCGCAGCGAGCGCGGCGGCGAAGGTCACCGGATCGACGTACGCGCAGATGCCGTCGAAGTGGTGTTCCGCGAGCCAGAGCATCTCCATCCCCAGCGTGTCGCAGAGCTTTGCCTCGCGCAGAGTTTCCTGGATGATCTGGTAGTCCTTGCCCGGGTCCATGGCCGCCGGGAAGAGGAAGTTGCTGAATTTCATCAGAACCTCAAAAAGGACAAATAAATCAGCCACAGATAAACACAGATAAACACAGATAAAATTTCCAATCATCAGAAGAATTACGAGAACCCAAGAACCTTGATTGGTGTACGCCCTGATTTAGCTTTTTTCTTCGGGCCCCTGAGGGGTTATCTGTGTTCATCTGTGTTTATCTGTGGCTCGAAATCAGGGTTTTTCACAGGTCACTGTCTTCAGTCGATGCGGAGCCCTGCCGTCTGCACGAGCTTGCGCCACCTGGCGATCTCGGCACGGATGAGCGTGTCGAACTGCAGCCACTCATTCTACAATCGGAAAATGCGCCCTGACATCGAAATATCGTTCGTCCTGGTCCTCGGCGCCGTGCTGTCGAACGGCGTCATGGGAAGCGCAGCGGCGCAGTCGTCGCTGCCGGCCCACGTCGAGGCTTTCATCGAAGAAATGGCGCAGAAACACCAGTTCCGCCACGCGGAACTGCGCCGGCTGTTTGCCCGGGTGCAGCCGCGCCCGGCGGTGATCCGGGCCATGACGGCGCCCCGCACGGCACGTCCGTGGCACGAGTTTCGCCTGGCTAATGTCACTGCCGCGCGCATCGAGGGCGGGGTGCGCTACTGGCAGCAACATGCCGCTATCGTCGCCCGCGCCGCCCGGGAATACGGCGTGCCGGAGGAAGTGATCGTCGCGACGATAGGGATAGAGACCCATTACGGCCGCGTTACCGGCGGCTTCAGAATACTGGAGGCGCTCGCCATGCTGGCGTTCCAGTATCCGCCGCGAGCGGATTTCTTCCGCCGCGAGCTGGAAGAGTACCTCCTGCTCGCGCGGGAAGCGGGTTTCGCCCCGCTGGAAGTGAGAGGCTCCTACGCGGGCGCCATCGGCATCCCGCAGTTCATGCCGAGCAGCTACCGGAAATTCGCCATCGATTTCGACGGGGACGGCAAACGGGACCTGGTCGGGACGCCCGCTGACGCCATCGGGAGCGTCGCCAACTATTACAAGGCTTACGGCTGGCGTGCAGGGGAGGTGACCGCGGTTCAAGCCGAGGCCGGTGCCAGTGCCGTGGCGGCCGCGGAATCCGAAGGTATCAAACCCCAGACCCGGATCGCAGAATTCCGGCGCCGGGGCGTGGTCCCGCTCTCCCCGGTGAGCGACGAGGCGGTAGCGGCGTTGTTCGCTGTCGACGCCGACAACGGGCCGCGCTACTGGCTCGGTTTCAACAACTTCTATGTAATTACGCGCTACAACAGGAGCGTCAACTACGCGCTCGCCGTGATGGAGCTGGCAGGCGAATTGCGCGCAGCGATGAATCAGCAACGCTAGC
>CAZQJF010000074.1:0-9959 GCA_964593735.1 uncultured Streptomycetaceae bacterium
AGCCCGACGAGTCCCAGCCCGAGCAGCGCGAGCGATGCGGGCTCGGGAACCTGCGACGGGGACAGCGTGACCGATGCATTGACGAGCTCTCCGTCCGACGTTCCCACTTCACCGAGGAACAGCGCCTCGGTCCCGATCAGCACCACCGCCGGCGCGAAATTGGCCGCGAGCGAGCCGCCATCGCCCAGGGTCAGCCATCCGGACGAGTTGTCCGCATTGAAGCTTGCGGGAAACGAACCGTCGCGCGTGCCCAGCGTGGAGAGCGCCGCATCGATGGTGTCGAGCGCGGAGGAGCCGAAAGTCGGTCCGGGGTGGGTGGCCGTCGGTTGGAAGTCCGCTTCGGCAGTCGGACGCACCGTCCCCGTGTTGTACAGGTAGGCGGATGCGACGATCCGGTCGTCAGTGGTCGCGTACAGGCCATCCACGTCTATGAACACGAAGTCGAGGTCGAAGCCCGAAAAGATCCCGGGCGATCCGCCGACGCCGCTGTTGCTGTCCTGGATGGAAACCGAGCCGACCTGGGTCAGGCCGAGGCCTGTCAGGGATGCGCGGAAAACGGTCGTCTGACCGTCCGGTCCTTCGTTGGTGAACACAAGCGGCACGGCACCGAGTTGCATGCCGGGCAGCAGCAGCATCAGGAACAGGAAAAGTTTCTTCATGACAGCGGTCTCCTTGCTCAGTACTCAGTAATCAAACACATCCGCCGGCGCGAGACAGAATCGACCCGTGCCGGTGACCCGGACCGATTCCTTCCTCCCTGCTTCAGCTCAACTGAATCGTGACAGACCCATGCCGCCCGGCTGCAGGAACAATTTCACACCTGGTTGCGTGCGTCTATCGAGCTTTACGTAACTTTGTGACATCGCTCGATCCCTCACCCCCAACCTGGCCCCTCGCTGCTCCGCGGCTCTCCCCGGAGGAGAGGGGAGCGCGCAGGGAACAAATCGGCGAGACCGGATTGTCATCCGGTTTCGTAATATCCAATAATTGCGAACGACGGGACTTTTTTTCACGCTCGCTGCAGCGCTGCAGCAGAGGTTTGAAGAGCGAATGACAGCGGGATGGAGCTCCGGCGGGCGCCGCAGCCGGGCCTAGCAGGTTGATGCAAAACCCCTGGAAACCCCGTTCGTGTTGAGCGTAGCGCAGCGGAGTCGAAACATGAACAGCCGAAATTCAACGAGTTGTTCGCCCTTCGACTCCGCGCATGCGCGCTACGCTCAGGACGAACGGAGTTTTGCATCACGCTGCTAGAGCCCATCTCAAAACCAGAAACAGCTATCAACCACAGAGATCACGGAGAGCGCAGAGGGTTGAAGCCCATTTCGTTCTCGTTTCCTTCCCTGTGATCTCTGTGTCCTCTGTGATGGGAATCGGGTCCTTGAGACCGCTTCTAGTCAGGCTGGACGCCGAGCGGCGTGATCTTCCCGGGCAGGAGGCAGCCTTTCCGCGCGCGGTGCAGGATATGTTTCTTCAGGTCCGCGCCGCTCACCTTCACTGTCCTTTCCTTGCCCGAGCGCGACGTGCCCAGCACGGTGACCGACTTGGAGGTTGCGAACCCGACCGCGACCAGTTTCTCGCCGTCGTCGAGGCCCATCAGCGTAATGCCGCGGCCCCGGGCGAGTTCCTTCAGCTCTTCGGCCGGGAAGAGCAGCATGCGGCCCTTCTCGGAAAAGGCGACGGCCATTAAGGACTGTTTGTCCGGTACCTCATTGGGCACCTCATTGGGCACTAAGGCCGGACGGACTACTTCATCGCCTTCCTCGACGGTCATGAACGTCCTGCCCGCGCTCACTCGCGTGAGCAACTCCTCCGACTTCGCGATGAAGCCGTAGCCGCCGGAATTGGCGACGAGGTAGCGGCGGCCGGGCTGCGCGTCCACGACGTGCGCGAGCCGGGCGCCCGGCGCCAGCTCGATGAAGGAGGTTAGTGGCACGCCGTCGCCCTTGCCGCCCGGAAGCTCGGCCGCTTCGACGGTGAAGGCGCGGCCCGTGGAGTCGATGAGGCCGATGTTGTGCACCGAGCGCATCTCGAAAACGGCGTACGGCCCGTCGCCGGTCTTGTAGGTGACGCCGGAGAGGTCGAGCCCGTGCCCCTGCCGCGTGCGTACCCACATGTTGCGCGAGACGATGACGGTTAGCGGTTCGTCCACCACCTGCCGCTCGAACACTGCGCGGCCCGCTTCCTCGATCGTGGTGCGGCGGGCATCGCCGTGCTGCTTCGCGTCGTCGCGTATCTCCTTCGCGACGAGCTTTTTCATCTCCGCGTCGTCGCCGAGCAGGCTCTTCAGGTCCTTGCGCTCGGCCTTGAGCTCCTTCAACTCGGTCTCGATCCTGATGCCCTCGAGCCGCGCGAGCTGGCGCAGCCGGATCTCCAGGATGTCCTCGGCCTGCACCTCGGTCAGCTTGAACTGCTTCATCAAGTCCGGCTTGGGCTCGTCCGACCCGCGGATGACCTTGATCACCTTGTCGATGTTGAGCAGAACGATGCTGCGGCCTTCGAGTATGTGTATGCGCCGCTCGACCTGCGCCAGGCGGAATCCGGTGCGCCGGGTGACGGTCGCGATGCGGAACTCCACCCATTCGCCGAGGAGCTGGCGGATATCCTTGCGCTGCGGACGCCCGTCGAGTCCGAGCGCGACCAGGTTGATCGGGAAATTCTCCTCGAGGCTCGTGTGCGAGAGCATGAGCCGCATGAACTCCTCGGGGTCCTGGCGCGAGGAGCGGGGCTCGAGCACGAGCCGCACCCGCTGATCCTTGTCCGATTCGTCGTTTACCTTCTCCAGCGCGCCCAGCAGGAGCTGGCGCAGGTTGGACTGCGTCGCGCTGACCTTCCCGCCCTTTTCCTTGACCTTGGGATTGGTGAGCTCCTCGACCTCCGCCATCACCCGCTTGGCCGACGTGGTCGGCGGCAGCTCGTACACGACGACCTGCCACTGGCCGCGAGCGAGGGTTTCGACCTTCCACCGGCAGCGCGCGCGCAACGATCCGCGTCCGGTCGTGTACGCCTCCACGATCGCCGAGCGCGGGCTGATGATCTGGCCGCCGCCCGGGAAATCGGGCCCCTGGATGATCTCCATGAGCGCCTTGGTCGCCGTCTTCGGATGCCTGACCAGTTGGATCGCCGCTTCGGCCACTTCGCGCATGTTGTGCGGAGGGAGCTCGCACGCCATGCCGACCGCGACGCCCGAAGCGCCGTTCAGGAGCAGCATCGGCAATCGCGCGGGCAGGAGTTTCGGTTCCTGCAGGCGACCGTCGTAGTTGGCGATGAAATCGACTGTGTCCTGGTCGATCTCGGACAGCAGCAGATCGGCGAGCGGCGTCAACCGCGCCTCGGTGTAGCGGTACGCGGCGGCGGGGTCGCCGTCCTGCGTGCCGAAGTTGCCCTGCCCGTCGATCAACGGGTAGCGCAGCGAGAAATCCTGCGCCATGCGCACGAGGGCGTCGTAGGTCGAGGCGTCGCCGTGCGGGTGATACTTGCCGAGCACCTCCCCGACGATGCGCGCGGACTTGGAGTGCTGCACGCCCTGGCTCAACCCCAGCTCGTTCATGGCGTAGAGGATGCGGCGCTGGACCGGCTTCTGGCCGTCCTCGACGTTGGGGATCGCGCGCCCGCGCACCACGCTCATCGCATAGGTGAGGTAGCTGCGCTCGGCGAACGCCGCCATGTCGATGAAATCCTCGCCGCCGGTGACCGGCGGTTTTGGAGGAGCGGCACCACCACCCCCGCCGCCCCGTTTGTTCCCCACGTCGCCACGGTCGCCGCGCCCGCCGCCGGCGCCCTTGCCGCCGCCCGCGCCCGCATTTCCACCCGCGTTCCCACCCGCATTTGCACCCGCAGTTCCACCCGCATTTCCACCCGCGGGCTCGAACAGATCCAGCGTCGCGTCGTCCGTCCTGGCGCCGCGCGTGCGCGTCTTCGTATCGGTCATACGTCGGCCTCGATCTCGGAGCCTTTTTCCTCCATCCACGCGCAACGGCGCTCGGCTTCCTTCTTCGACATGAGCATGTTGAACATCGCGTAGGTCTTCTCGCGGTCGTCGATACGCACTTGAAGCAGGCGTCGCGTGTCCGGGTTGAGCGTCGTTTCCCAGAGCTGCGCGGGGTTCATCTCGCCCAGGCCCTTGAAGCGCTGGATGGAAACAGATTCCCGCTTGATCCCGTCGTCGCGCGCCCGGTCGAGCAGGGATTTCAATTCCTCGTCGTCGAGAGCGTAGAGCTTCCTGGCCTGGCGCTTGCCATGGCCGGGCACGTCCAGCTTGTAGAGCGGCGGAGAGGCGACGTAGATATGCCCGCGCTCGATCAGCTTCGGGAAATGGCGGTAGAAGAGGGTGAGCAGCAGCACCGCGATGTGGGCACCGTCGACGTCGGCGTCGGTCATCGAGGCGATCTTGCCGTAGCGCAGCCCCGAGAGGTCCGGCTCCTCGCTCTCGCCGTGCGGGTCCACGCCGAGCGCGACGGCGATGTCGTGTATCTCGGCGTTGGAGAACAGCAGCTCGCGCTTCACCTCCCAGGAATTCAACGCCTTGCCGCGCATCTTGTAGATCGCCTGGAAGCGCTTGTCGCGCGCCTGCTTGGCCGAGCCGCCCGCGGAATCGCCCTCGACCAGGTACAGCTCGTTGTCTGCGAGACTCGTGGATTCGCAGTCGGTGAGCTTCTCGGGCAGCATCACGACGCTGGATGATTTCCTGCGCTCGACTTTCTGCACCGAGCGCGAGCGCTCCACCGCCTGCTTGACGACCAGCTCGGCGATCTTGCGGCCCCAGTCCACGTGGGTGTTGAGCCACAGCTCGAACGGGTCGCGCACCATGCTGGAGACGAGCTTGATCGTGTCGCGGTTGGAGAGCTTTTCCTTGGTCTGCCCGTGGAACTGCGGCTCGAGCACCCGGGCGGAGAGGAAGAATACCGTGCGCGACCACGCGTCCTCCGAGAGGAGCTTCACGCCGCGCGGGGTCATGCTGTGGTGCTCGGCGAAGGCCTTGATCGCCTCGAACACGCCTTCCCGCAGCCCGGCCTCGTGCGTGCCGCCCGCAGGTGTCGGGATCAGATTGGCATAGGACTCGCCAAAGCCCTTGTCGTCCTCGACGAAGGCGAACGCCCAGCCCGCCCCTTCGCCCACCGCGAAGCCGTTGGCTTCCTGCACGTACTTCTCGCCGTCGAAGATCGGCGCGACGGGCTGCGCCTGCGCGAGCAGCTCGGCCAGGTAGCCCTTCATCCCTTCCGGGTAGTTCCAGCTCTGCGTGGTGGTTTCCTTTGCGCCTTCCACGCTGAGCGTCACCTTGACGCCGGGGAGCAGCACGGCCTTGGAACGCACGATGCGCTCGAGGTCGTCGGTCGAGATCTTCGCGGAATCGAAGTACTTGCCGTTCGGCCAGATCCGCAGCGACGTCCCCGTTTCGCCCCGCTTCGCGCTCCGGACACGCTTCAACTTGCGCGCAACGACGCCGTTCGCGAAGCCGATCTCGTACACGTCGCCGTCGCGCTTGACCTCCACTTCGAGCCGCTCGGACAGCGCGTTCGTCACCGACACGCCCACGCCGTGCAGGCCGCCCGAGAATTTGTATGCGGCGTCCGAGTCCGTGCGCGAGAACTTGGCGCCGGCGTGCAGCTCGGTGAGGACGAGCTCCACGGTGGGGATCTTCTCTTCGGGATGGAGTCCGACCGGTATGCCCCGGCCGTTGTCGGTGACAGTCACCGAGCCGTCGCGGTGCAGGGTCACGTCGACGCGGTCGGCGTGGCCGCCGAGGGCCTCGTCGGCCGCATTGTCTATCGCTTCCTGGATGATGTGAGTGGGGTCGGTCGTCCGGGTGTACATTCCCGGGAGCCGCTGCACCGGCTCTATGCCCCTCAACTTCCTGACGGAACTTTCGTCGTACCTCTTCGCGGCCATGATCTCCCGTGGATGGGCTGAAATGCGGGTAAGACCCCGGTACGGGGTATTTTATCCCGCGGCCCTCATATGTACCAGCCTGTCGGCAACTGAACTCCATTCCTTCGGATGTATGATATGCGCCCGGCCTGCGTCACGCGGCCCCTCGGAAACCGTCCTTACAGGAGATACTTCCCATGAAGCTTTATTTCGCCCCGGGCGCATGCTCGCTGTCGCCCCACATCGTGCTGCGCGAGACTGGCTCGAAATTCGACCTCGAGCAGGTCAACAACCAGGAAAAGAAAACGAAATCCGGCACGGACTATTGGACCGTCAACCCCAAGGGGCAGGTGCCGGTCTTGGAACTTGACGACGGCGAGCGGCTGACCGAGGGCCCGGTAATCGTGCAGTACATCGCCGACCAGAAGCCCGAATCGGGGCTGGTTCCGGCGGCGGGTACGAAGGAACGCTATCGCGTGCAGGAATGGCTGAACTTCACTACGTCCGAACTGCACAAGAGCTTCGGGCCGCTCTTCCGGCCGACCACGCCCGACGCCTACAAGACGATCTCGAAGGAAAACCTCGGGAAGCGCTTCGACTGGCTGGACCAGCAACTCGCGGGGCGCCAGTACCTCATGGGCGACAAATTCTCCGTCGCCGACGCCTATCTCTTCACCGTCCTGAGATGGTCGGGCCGCGTCGAAATCGACCTCGCGAAGTGGCCGAACCTGAAGTCCTACGTCGACCGCGTCGCCGCGCGCCCGAAGGTGCAGGAGGCGATGAAGGCGGAAGGGCTGATGCAGTGACGGGTGATCGTTCTCTGTGTCTCTGTGGTAATTCCGTCCAAGTTCCGCCGGGCGGCCCGGCAATTTGAGAGCACAGGAAGACGGCCAGGGCAAGGAGAAAAGGTCCGGGGCGGTGCGTTGTTCCTCGAAAGAAAGCCGGGAATTGTCCGGCCAGGGGCCTATACTCGCTTGAGGAGGGGCAACCGATGAAAACCAAGGTATCGAACGTAACGAACGTTCCCGGCAGGGTCCTGATCGGCCCCAAAAAGCTGCAAGGCGGCTATGCCCGCATAGTCGCGCAGAGAGACGGTTCGGGGCGCATCGAAAAATACGATCTGGCGACGAGGACCTGGTTGCTGGCTCCCGAAAGCATGGCGTTCAGCGAGGTATGGAGCGCACCCACCGTGCCGACACTGCTGTGGGCGCGTATTTGCGAGGAACCCTGAACGGCGCCGTGACCCGCGAACCATGAACCACGCCGACGAGAATCGCAGTCCCGAGCTGGCACGCAACGTCGCAGTGGCGCTGCGCTTCAAGAAGTCGCAGGGCACCCCGGAAATGCCCCAGGTCGAGAAGGAAGTCCTCGCGCCCGGGTACAACCGGGTGCGCGGCGGCAACTTCCATCTCGCCGGCAACGCCCGCGACCAGGATTTCCCCCTCCCGGGCATGTATCTGCGCACTGCCATTCCCGACCGCGTGGATGTCATCGAGCAGGTCATTGCCGAGGGCGACCGGGTCGGAATGCTGTTTCGCGTCACCGGCACGCACACCGGCAATTTTTTCGGGATACCTCCCACCGGCAGGAAGATAGACCTCTACGAGGTCGCGCTGCTGCGCATCGCTGAGGGCCGGATGGTCGAAGGCTGGTTCATGATGGATGAGACCGCGCTGCTCAAGCAGCTCGGCGCAAAGATGCCCCCGCGCAAGGACGGGAGATTAGTCGCGCCGCCGCTGCCGGCCTCGGGCGAGGACGCCGATGCCTATGCGCAGCAGCTCGCATCCCAGCCCGTCCCCACGGAGCGTGACCGCCGGAAATTCATCGTGGCCCGTTCGCGGGGCTCGACGCGCACGAAGGCGGACCAGTCCGCCGATCACCAGTTACGGCGCTTTGGATTCATCCACATGCGCGATCATTGCCACGCGCGCGGTCTGGGGGATATCGGGTTGGACAAGGCATTTCCCGACCGGCGCGACAGGATCGACGCCCTCATGGCGGAGGGCGACCAGGTATGGATACGGTTCAGCACCAGCGGCACCCACAAGGCGAGCCTGTGCGGGCTGGCGGCCACCGGCAAGCGGGTCGGCGTTCCCGTGGTCTCCATGATGAAATTCACCGACGGACAGTGGAAGGAAAGCTGGACCTTCGCCGACGAGTTGGGGATGCTCCTGCAGCTCGGCGTGCCGGACCTGCTGCTGGGCTAGCTTTAGCAGGCTGATGCAAAACCCCGTTCGCCCTGAGCGTAGCGCGCACGCGCGGAGTCGAAGGGTGAACAAGCCATTGAATTCTGGCCGCTCATGTTTCGACTCCACTGAGGAGCCTGTCCTGAGCGTAGACCGTTCATCCTTCGACTCCGCTGCGCTACGCTCTGGACGAACGGAATACGGGATGAGCGGACGGAGTCGAAGGGCTCAACACGAACGGACTTTCAAGCGTTTTGCATCACGCTCCTCTACGGGTAGCGCTGCCGCAGCGCCACCGCGATCGCGCGTAAAGCCTGCTCTTCCGTGTCGGTCAGCGGCCGCGGAATGTTCTGGTCGTTGTCGCTGACCCGGTAGGTGCCTTGAAACCGGCCGCCGGTGCCCACCCGTCCCGACACCGCCTCCCGTTTTCCGCCGCCGGTAGTGACCAGATCGCTCACGCTGCCGGGCTGGTCGTCGACATCGAACATCGCAGTAACGATGCGCTGGCCGGCCACGCCATCGCCGAGCACCAGCCGGACTTCCACCCAGTCTTCGAACGGCGCGTCATGCATGACCCGCCGCCTGCACTCGCCCTCCCTGGGGGGCACCGGACCCAGCAGGCCCAGCCAATGACTCTCGTCGCTCATGACAATGGGTTGATCAGTTGATGGGCGGACCGGGATTAGAAACCTCTCAGCCGGCGGGCGCCAGTCAATAAAGTCACAACCGAACAAGGTGCGTCCACAATATTCTGCGATTCGAGAACAATCGCACGATTCTCACAGGCAATAGGACAAATATGCCCGGAGCGCTAGACTGCCGTGGGAACCGCAGGCCCGCTTGCGCTGCCCGCGACAACAGCGGCTGCGTCGCGGCGGGCAGGAATGATTGGAAGTCAAACGCAAAGGAGAACGACCGTGGCGCAGGACGCAAAGCAGGCATTCGAGACCGCCTCTCTCGGCTCGAAGAACAAGGCCTACGACATCATCGCCAGGCTGGATCCGGAATACTTCGAGAAGCTGAAGGGCCTCTACGTCGACGCCACGTTCGGCCGCGATGGCGCGCTGCCGCGCAAGACCAAGGAACTCATCATGGTGGGCATCTGCTGCGCGCTCAACCGCCCGCGCGGGGTCAGGCTGCACAGCGAACGGGCGCTCACGCTTGGCGCAAAGCCGCGCGAAGTGCTGGAGGCGGCTGAAGTCGCGGCGATTCCCGGCGGCATGCCCGGACTCTGGCTCGGCGTGGAAACGCTGCAGGACATACTCACGACGAAAGGAATCGAGTTCGAGTGAGCGAGAGTCAACAGCCTCGACACGAGGACACGAAGGACACGAAGGACACGAAGGACACGAAGGAAGACAACAGCTTCAACACGAAGGGCACGAAGGCACGAAGGGAGGCCGATCCCGCTCGTCACCCCGGCGCAGGCCGGGGTCCAGGCTCTCAAAATGTTACTGGATCGCGGCTTCCGCCGGGATGACCTGTTCAGAGGTTCCCCGGTTCTCTTCTTCGTGTCTTTCGTGGCTCGTGTTAGCTTTGCTCAGAGTATGAAGTTCGTACCCGTCATGCTGTTGACGCCGGTCAGCAGGATGGAGAACTCAGCGTCCCTGTCGGCATCGGTGCTGCCCAGCAATAGGTGTTTGGCTGCGTCGAACCGCAGTTCACCAGTTGCATTGGCGCTGAATGCCTTCGTGCCGATGAAGGTGAACTTGTTGTCGGCGCCGGTTGATGGTTTGGCATCGATGGTCGACAGATCGATCTTGTCCTGTTGGCTGCTTTTGAAGTCGCTTATCCTGTCGCGCGTCGCGCTGGTAGCACCGAAACTATCGGAAACGGTGTCGAAGTCGAATCGATCCGCGCCCGAGCCGCCGGTGAGCACGTCGGCGCCTGCCAGCCCTTTGAGAACGT
>CAZQJF010000075.1:0-4579 GCA_964593735.1 uncultured Streptomycetaceae bacterium
CGAACGTGCGCAGGCACGTTCTTCGAATTCCCGGCTCACCCTTCATCCTTGGTGGTAGCGAGCGTCAGGGCTGCCTCTTTCTTGTGGAGGTCGGCCTCTTCCTGCTGCAGCGCCCACATCCTGGCGTAGGCGCCGCCGGCGATCTCGAGCAGGATGCGGTGCGTGCCGCGCTCGATGATGCGACCGCCCTCCAGCACCAGGATCTCGTCGGCATCCATCACGGTGGAGAGCCGGTGCGCGATTACCAGCGTGGTGTGCCCCTGTGCGATGCGCGTCAGCTCGTCCTGTATACCCTGCTCGGTCGCCGAATCCAGCGCGGAGGTCGCCTCGTCGAAGATCAGGATGCGCGGATTCTTGAGGATGGCGCGCGCGATCGCGACGCGCTGCTTCTCGCCCCCGGACAGCTTCAGCCCGCGCTCGCCTACGCGGGTTTCATACCCATCCGGCAGGCTTTCGACGAAATCGTGTATGTGCGCCGCGCGCGCGGCTTCGATCACTTCCTCGCGCGCCGCCTCCGGCCTCCCGTAGAGAATGTTGTAGTAGACGGTGTCGTTGAAAAGCACCGTGTCCTGGGGCACGATGCCGATCGCCCCGCGCAAGCTCGGTTGCCGGAGGTTGCGGATGTCGATGCCGTTCACCAGTATCCGGCCGCTGCCCACGTCGTAGAAGCGGTAAAGCAGCCGCGCGAGCGTGGACTTCCCCGAGCCGCTGGTGCCGACCACGGCCACCTTGGCGCCGGCAGGGATCTCGAACGCGACGTCGAAGAGTATCTGGCGCTTGGGCTCGTAGCTGAAGTTGACCCGCTCGAAGCGCACCGTCGCCGCTCCCGCCGGGAGGTCCACCGCGTCCGGACCGTCCTCGATCTCGCGATCCTCGGCGAGCAGGCGGAACATGCGGTCCATGTCGGTCATGGACTGCTTGATCTGGCGGTAGACCGAGCCGAGGAAATTGAGCGGAATATAGAGCTGAATCAGCAAGGCGTTGACCAGCACCAGGTCGCCCAGCGTCAGGCTCTTGTCCACCACGCCCTGCGCGGCGAGGATCATGAGCACCGTCACCGCGGCGGCGATGATGAAGCTCTGGCCGATATTGAGCAGCCCGAGCGAGGCCTCGGAGCGCACCGCCGCCCCCTCGTAGTGCCGCAGGTTCTCGTCGTAACGGCGCGCCTCGAATTCCTCGTTGTTGAAATACTTCACCGTCTCGTAGTTGATCAGGCTGTCGATCGCGCGGGTATTGGCCTTCGAATCGAGGTCGTTGGCGTGGCGCCGGATTTCCATGCGCCATTCGGTGATGCCTATGGTGAACGCGATGTAGAGCGCGACCGCTGCGAACGTCACCGCCGCGAAGCGCCAGTCGAAGCGCGAGAGCAGGATGAACGCGACCAGGCTGAACTCGAGGACCACGGGAATGATCGAGAACAACATGTACGACAGCAGCGCGGAGATGCCGCCCGTGCCGCGCTCGATGTCGCGCGACATACCGCCGGTCTGGCGCTCCAGGTGGAAGCGCAGCGACAGGGTGTGCAGGTGGCGGAACACGTTCAACGCGATGCGGCGTATCGCCCGCTGCGTGACGCGCACGAACACTACGTCGCGCAGCTCCGCGAACAGCGTCGCCGACAACCTGAGCAGGCCGTAGGCCGCGAGCAGCGCGAAGGGCAGCGCCACGACCGCCCGCGCCGGGTCGAGCCCGTCCACGATCTCCTTCAACACGAGCGGCACGCCCACGTTCCCGAGCTTGGCGATGACCAGGAACGCGAGCGCGATGGCGACTCTGCCCTTGAATTCGGACAGGTACGGCGCAAGCAGTGCAAGGGTTCGCCACTCGCCACGCCAGCGCGCCCGGGCGTCGCGCGGCGGCGCCTCGGACATGGTGCTGTGGTGGTATGCCATGGTCAGCGAGGATACCTCTTTCGTTACAACGCGAAGCGGCCGACCAGGGGGTAACAGGAATGAAGGGGATGGCCCCTCGCTATCGCTCTTCCCTCGGACTCCCAGGGACCCCAAAAAAAGGGCGCGGTATGAGACCGCGCCCGAAGTACCAAAGGAGGAAAGAAGGCGCGGAACGAAACCCGCCCCACGCCTTCCTCTGTTCTCTTAGCAACGGCAATGCCAGGAGACTCATCCAAGTATAATCAAATGCTTACGTTCATGATGGTAATGAGCCCACCGCGGCTACGCACCAGTTTCGGCCACCTGCTGCGCCGCGCGCACCAGTATGGTTCCGGGATGCGGCGCCGAGCGCTCCCCGGCAGCCTGCCGGTACGGTGGACACAACTGCTCGCCGCCCTAGCAGCCTGTCGGACTTGAAGTTCCGACACGCTGCTGAATGCAAAACCGCCCGCAGGCTTGCAGCAGAGCGGGATAATAAGACCAGTTTTGCTTGGCCAATAAGGACGTCATGGCGTCGAATTCATGCACTTCGAATCCAATTGCGTGGCTTTCGCCTGCGGGCGGTTTTGCGTAAGGAGTGTGTCGGGACAAAGTCCGACACACTCCTAGGCAAACTCGTTAGCCCTTCCGTACGCGAAAAAGCCGGTGAGGAAGCGGGTGATGCCGTAGCAGACCCACGTCGCGGTGCGCACCGGCCACGGCGCCCCGGTCCACCGCTCGCGCTTCAACTGCGTCGCGCCCTGCTCCAGCGCCAGCGTAAGGCTGCCCCGGAGCTCTTCAGCGAAGGCGGCGTCTTCGATCACCACGTTGGCTTCGCGCGCCAGCAGCAGGCTGAATGGATCGATGTTCGACGAGCCGACCGTGGCCCACAGCCCGTCGATCACCGCCACCTTGGCGTGCAGGAAGCTGCGGTGGTATTCGTGGATCTCGATGCCGGCGTCCAGAAATGCGCCGTAAAGAGCCCGCGACGCGTAGTGAAAGAGCAGGTGATCCGTCCGCCCCTGCAACAGCAGCTTGACCCGCACGCCGCGCGCGGCGGCGTCCATCAGCGCGCGCCGGAAGGAGATGCCGGGGATGAAATACGCGTTGGCGATCAGGATCTCCGAGCGCGCGTCGCCGATTGCGGCAAGATAGGCGTCTTCGATTTCCCTGCGGTGCTTCAGATTGTCGCGTATCAGAAATGCGGCGCGCTGGTTTCCACGCGGCGCCCCGTCCGGCGCGAGCGCGCGGGTTTCCGGGCGGCGCGCCCGCAATTGGGTTGCCGACACCAGCCTCCATAGCCGCTTGACCACCGGATACATGCGCGCGACCAGCGGGCCTTCGACCCGCACCGCGTAGTCGAAGCGCGGCGGAATGCCGCGCACGGTGTCCTCGTCGTCTATGATGTTGATGCCGCCGACGAATGCAATCCGCGCATCGATCATCGCCAGCTTGCGGTGCATCCGCCGCAACCGCGCCCGCTTCAACGTCCAGGGAGAAATATGCGGCCGGAAGACGAGATAATGGACGCCCGCGGTCTGCATCTGCTCGATCAGCTTCGGACTGCGGTACTTGGATCCGAAGCCGTCCACGATGACGTAGGTAGCGACGCCGCGCCGTGCGGCGCGCGCCAGCGCGGCGGCAATCGCCTGGCCCGTGCTGTCGTTTTCGAAGATGTAGGTCTCGAGATGGATTTCGCGGCGGGCGGCGTCGAATGCAGCCTCCAGCGCGGGGAAATACTCGACCCCGTTCTGGAGCAGCGTGACGCGATTTCCGTCCTCGAAATCCATCAAATGAGCCCTGTCAACATGAGGGGATCCCCCTGCTACCGCCCTCCCCTCATGCCCCCTGCGAATGAGCGCTAGAGGAGAGTAAGCGTCGTGGTGAGCACGGCGTGGTCGGAAATGCGCGCCCAGCCGTGGCCATGGTACACGCGGGCGTCCTCCACCCGGAGCCCGCGGGTGTAGATGCGGTCGAGCGACATGAGAGGCAGCACCGCCGGAAAACTGCGCGCCGGCCGGCCTTTCAGCAGCTCGAAGACTTCGTGCAGGTTGAGGGGGTGCGCCAGCTGGTGCGTAACGCGGAAGCGCCAATCGTTGAAGTCGCCCGCGACAACGAGCGGCGCCGTCGGCGGGACGAGCCGCTCGATGCGCTGCCTCAATTTCTCGATCTGCTGCCCGCGGTGGCGGCCCCACAGGCCCAGGTGCACGCACACACAGTGCAGGGCTTCGGGCCAGCCGGGCGGATGGATCTCGCAGTGCAGCAGCCCGCGGCTCTCGTAGCCGTGGGAAGATATGTCCTCGTTGTCCCAGCTCAGGATGGGAAAGCGCGACAGGATGGCGTTTCCGTGATGCCCGTCGTCGTACACCGCGTTCTTGCCGTACGCGTACTGGCTCCAGACGGTATCCGCGAGAAATTCGTACTGCGGGGCGGCCGGCCAGTTCTCGTACCGCGTCGCGTGCCGCTCGCTGGCGCCGTGCACCTCCTGGAGGAACACGAGATCCGTTCCGAGCGTGCGCAGCCGCTCACGCAATTCGTGGATCACCAGCCGCCGGTTCGTGAACGAAAAGCCCTTGTGGATGTTGTACGTCGCAATCTTGAGCGTTTGCATCTTTACCCCGGTGACCAGTGACCGGTGACCAGTGACCGGCATTCAACAACAGGAATCAAGCTGAACCTCTCTTTCGCGTTACGCCCGATGGCTGCGA
>CAZQJF010000075.1:4679-9953 GCA_964593735.1 uncultured Streptomycetaceae bacterium
CGGTCACTGGTCACTGGTCAATGAGCGTAAAGTAGCGTTCCAGCAGGTCCGGATCGTCAAAATGCCGCCGGCCGACGAAGGCGGTGGCGTGCCGGCCCCACTGGCGCATCGCGCCGGGCTCCGGTACACCCATCGGCCAGAACAGCCAGCGCTCCCCGCGCTCGCTGCCGGGCACTATACCGTCGGGCCGGAAGGCGCTGCGGCGCCCGCCGTCCTGAAGCGGTAGCGACCGGAGGGCGTCGTCATCCTCGAAAAGGTACTCGAGCGCCGGTCCCGTGGTTCCGGCGGATGATACGACACGTTGCACGTAATGCGTGCCCGCCTCGAGTCGAAGCGTGACGCCGGCGCCAGGCGCTGTTGGCGGCGCGGGCTGTGGTACGAAGGCCCATTCCTCCAGTGTTTCGGGCTGCGCTTTCGGCGCCGCCCGCGCCGTGGGAAAGAACATATGGTAGCAGCCGCACAGATGGATGGAGTCGTAGACCCAGGGCGACCCGTCCGGCGCGAGCGTTACCCGCCATAGCACGCCGTCGAGCTGCCCGCCGAGGAGATCCCATCCGGCGCCCTTGGGCCGGGCGGGAAACCAGATCGCGTAACTGAGCTGCAGCAACGCGCGTCCCTCATAGCGCGTGTGCGACGCGCGGCGATAGACTACCGGGCGCCTCGAAACGATTTGCGGGGCGCCGGCCGCGCCCCAACCCAGCTCGCCCGGCTCGTCCGCCTCGCTGGCGGTGTCCACCACAAACGCCGGAGCATGAGCGCGGAACAGCGCCTCCAGATCGTCCCGTCGCGGATCCGGTATCGCCAGCGGATTTGCCGCAGCACGCTCGAGCACGCCGGCGAGCCCGACCCGGGCCAGAGACGGTGGGGGCAGATACGTCTGCAGCCGGCCCGCCACCGGCAAGACCTCCAACGGCCGTGCGTACGTTGCGCGGGTTTGCTGGTGCCACCGGCGTATGCCCGCCGCGAATGGAAGGCGGGTGATCCAGTAAAGACCTGCGATGCGCTGCCACGTCGCGTAGTCGTCCGCCACCCGTGCGGCATCCCGCAACGCGAGGCGCCGCCCGCGATCCGCGGCATCCAGCGCAGCCAGCCGCTGCGTGCACTCGGTTATCGCCGGCCGCAGCCACGCATAGCGCGCGTCGATATTCCACAGGGCGTGCGCAAGTACCTCGGCCTCATCGGCCGGAAGGTTGGCCAATTCGATTGCATATGCCTGGCTTCCCAGGGCGACCATGCGGCTCATCCAGTCCGCAAACTGCGGCTCGCTCATATCCTCCCGGGCGTAGCTCGCAAGAAAACGGTTCACACGCAGGTAGGGAAAGCCCGCCACCCGTGCCGTCATGCCGTCCGCGACCTGCGCGCGCGCAACGGCGTGGTCGACATTCCGGAAGACATCGCGGCATTGCGAGCGCTCGTCCTGCGCGACCAGCGCCTGCTGGCGCGGAGCCGCTACGCATCCGCCGAGCAGCGCGCAGGCCAGCAGCGCCGCGCTGAAATGATGAGTGATGGACGATGAGTGATTCTTACTGGTCACGGGTCACTGGTCACTGGTCACTGCTCACGGGTCGCCGGTCAGACGCCTTTTGGCGCCTGACGATCTCGTCGACCAGAGCGGCGAAGGTATCGTGCACGTGTTGGCGCAACAGCCAGGTGCCGATGATCGGCGGCACGAAGAAATCCGGGGTCATGCGCCCGGAGTAGCGCAGCCGCACGCGGCCGTCCTGGCCCTCCAGCAGATAGACGCCGGACATGTCCCTGAAATTCCCTGCCACCGCCCGGGCAACGACTTTGCCGGGAGGAAACTCGTTGATCGCGAGCGTGACCTCGATGGGAATGCTGAAAAAGAGCACCCGCGCTTCGCCCTTCTGCTCGACGGTGAGCCCGTTCCTCCCGCGCCCGGTCACCCGGCTCAACCGCAGGTTGGGAATGAACTGGTGCAGGCCGTCGTAGTCAGTGAGTACCTGCCAGGACTGCGCCAGCGTGGCTTCGAACTCCGCGGTGGCCTCGATCAGCAGCACGTCGCCGTCGCGCAAGGCATGGACAACGACTTCCGCAGCCGGCGCGTGGGCGGGCAACCAAAGGCAAAGCGCCAGCAGCACGCGCAGCAAGGTGGCGGCCATGGCCATAGCCTAGCACCTTGATGCAAACCAGTCCGTCGCTCCCGCGAGAGACGCCGCGCCCCCGAACGTCGTAGTCGGGGGCGGGAGGGCAGGCACTTTTTTTGCTGCTGGGTTCCCGCCGTCGCGGGAATGACGCGCCCCGCTAGGAGACCGCGAGCATCCGGTCGAGCGAGATGCGGGCGAGCTCCGCCTCGTGCGCGGGGACCTTGATCTGATTCACCACCTTGCCGGCCACGAGATTTTCCAGCGTCCACGCGAGGTGCTGGGGATCGATGCGCGCCATGGTGGAGCACATGCACACCGTCGGGGCCATGAACTGTATCACCTTGCCCTGCGGCTTGTATTGCTCGGCGATTCGATTAACCAGATTGAGCTCGGTGCCGACCAGCCAGCGCGTGCCCGGGGGGCTCATCGCGACCGTCTTGATGATGAAGTCGGTGGAGCCTACGTAATCGGAGAGCTTGCACACGTCGAACCTGCACTCCGGATGCGAAATCACCATCCCGCTGGGGTTCTGCTCCCGCCAGCGCAGTATGTGCTGCGGCTGAAACATCTGGTGCACCGAGCAGTGCCCCTTCCAGAGGAATATCTTCGCCATCTTGATCTGCTGCGGCGTGAGACCGCCGAGTTCCTCGTCCGGGTCCCATACCAGCATCTCCGACACCGGAAAATCCATGAGGTACCCCGTCCATCGGCCCAGGTGCTGATCGGGGAAGAACAGCACCTTTTCGCGCCGCGCGAACGACCACTGCAGGATCTCGCGCGCGTTCGACGACGTGCACACGATGCCGCCGTGCTCTCCGCAGAACGCCTTCAGGTCGGCGGCGGAATTGATATAGGTCACCGGCGTGACGTGCTGGTCGGGGTCGAGCACCTGCGAGATCTCGCGCCAGGCACGCTCGACCTTTGCGAGACTCGCCATGTCGGCCATGGAGCAGCCCGCACTGAGATCGGGCAGGATCGCAATCTGCTCCGGCTTGGACAGGATGTCGGCGACCTCGGCCATGAAGTGCACGCCGCAAAACACGATGTACTGCGCCGTGGTTTGCGCGGCAAGCTTGGACAGCTTGAGCGAATCGCCGGTCAGGTCTGCGTGCTTGTACACGTCGGCGCGCTGATAGTGATGGCCGAGTATCACCGCACGCCCGGCAAGCCTGGCCTTGGCGGCGACTATGCGCTGCTCGCATGCGTCGTCGGCGAGCGGTTTGAATCGGTCGAAGGTGAGCGTGGCAGATTCCATCACGGTCCTCCTAGGAATCTGCCGGACTTTCGTCCGCCATATTCCTTATCCAAAACCACAGTGACGTCATGTAGTCCATTCGCAAACGACCATGGCAGATCAAGTGCATCACTAACCGCCAATCCTAATCCAAAAACCCGCTGGCGGTTTCCATTTAGCAGAATGTCGGACGACTAGGTCCGACAGGCTGCTCTAGTATGACAAAAAATCCGCCGGAAGTTCGCAAAGTCCGTAAATTGGACAGGGTTAACCCGGTTTTACGCGGTCCGGCAACTCCCTGATGGCATTGGCATTGCTCCACGAAAAAACTTTCTCCGCCGCCGCGCGCCACGGCAGCCATTCGTAACGCAAGTGCTCCCGCGGCGCGACGGTGACCGGCAGGGGCCCGGACAGCAGCAATCCGAACACGTGCTCGGTATTGTGGGTGACGCCGGGCCCGTAGCGATTGCGCCAGCGTTGATAGATCTCGAACTGGTTCTGCGTCCCCCAGTCCGTGAGGACATGACACCCCGCATCGAGCCCGGTTTCCTCCTTCACCTCGCGCACGGCGGTTTCCACGAGCGTTTCACCTTCGTCCTGGCTGCCGGTGACCGATTGCCAGTAGCCCGGTCGGTCGGCGCGCTCCAGCAGCAGCACTTGCAGGTCCGGCGTATGGACGACCACCAGGACGGAAACCGGCAGCTTGTAAGCCATCTCAAACCGCCGATGGCCGCCGATGGCCGCCCACCCTCATCTCGCGGAGCGCCGTAATCTTCGGGCCCCCTCGCCGGCTACGCAGCTCTCCCCCTTCGACGGGGGAGGGATCAGAGGGTGGGGGTGAGGGCCACACGCCGATAAGGTCAGACAAAATCAGCCACGGAGACACACGGAAAACACGGACAGGATCGATACCGAAGGGCAAGAGCAATCAGCCGCAGATACACGCCAAGAACCTGCACACCAGGTCACGGGATCGCAAACCGCGCGAGGCCGATCCCGTCCGGCTCGGCGTCAACCAGCACCACGAACGTGCTGCCCCTGTCCTCCCAAAAGTTCGCCGCATCCTGGAAGATTTCAAGCGCCGTCGCGTAGTCGTCGGGCGCAGCCCCGGCAAACATGTCGCAATTGCGGCAATTCACGACGCTGTCCGAGAGCAGATCCTTCAGACAATCTGCCAGCGCGTCCCAATTCGCCCCGAACGATCTGGGAAGGCGAAGACTTTTCGCGCAAGCCGCCAAAAATTCCCGCTTGTCCCCCGCCCGCGCAAGATTGACGTCGAACCACGCAATTCCGGCCTTTGCTGCCGCGTCGCGCAGCGCGGTCACGTCGACGGGCGGCGCATATACACCGGACTGCGCGGGGCTGATTTTACTGGTCACTGGTCACCGGTCACTGTTTTTTCCGTCACTCGCGCACCCGCTTGAAGCTCTGGTAGTGATCATGAGTGTAGTAGAGCTCTCCGCCGCGGCCGGCCACGATCCGCCGCGCTCCGCGGCTCTTCACGCCGGGCGTCTTCACCGTGTACTCGAGATAGTAGCCGCGGCTGCGATGCGGCAGCAGCCGCTCGTAGTTTCCAAAAAACGCCCCATCGCGCTCGTAGGGAAACGGGCCGCCCTGCCGGATCAGCTTGATCGTCTCCCGCGCCTCGGCCGACAGCCCGGCGACCGCGATTTCGGGCATTGCTGCCGCCACTTCGCCGGCGGCAGCGATAATCGAAAATGCCGGAACAAATAGCAGGAGTGTAACCAAGCGCCAGAGCATGAGTCGGTGACACCATAACCGTTTACATTGAATCCTGGCCGTTCATGTTTCGACTGCACTTCGTTACGCTCAACACGAACGGATTTTTTCAAGAGTTTTGCATCACGCTGCCAGTGCCTTGTATTCCGTGGTTTCCGTGTGTTTCCGTGGCTGATTTTGTCTTGATTTTATCGG
>CAZQJF010000076.1:0-9932 GCA_964593735.1 uncultured Streptomycetaceae bacterium
TCGCCACCATGATCCAGAGCGAGATCTCGGGCTCGTCGGTGGCCGACGCCGCCGCGATCGGCAAGGTGGTGATCCCGGCGATGGAAAAGCGGGGATATCCGCGGGCGCTCAGCGCTGCAATCGTATCCAATGCCGCTTCGGCGGCCATCCTGATCCCGCCGTCCATCCCGATGATCATCTATGCGTGGATGGCGGAAGTCTCGATCGCGAAGCTGTTCTTCGCCGGTTTCCTGCCCGGCTTGATTGCCTGCCTCGCGATGATGGCCCTCTGCTACTACTATGCCCGGAAGTACAACCTCCCCAAGGAGGCGAAGTTCTCCTTCCGCGAGGTAGGCCGCTCGACGGTCCAGGCTTTCTGGGCGCTCCTGATTCCCGTCGTCATCTGGGTTGGGATACTGGGCGGCATCGCCACCGCCACCGAGGTCGCGGCTCTGGCCGTGCTGGCAGCCCTCCTCATCGGCGTTTTCATCTACCGCGAGCTGAGCGGCCGCCAGACCCTGAACATACTCAGGGAATCCGTCGGCCAGACCGCCTCGGTCATGCTGATCGTGGCATCCTCCGCGGTTCTCGGCTGGTTTCTCACCAGCGAGCAGGTGCCGCAGAAATTCGCGCGCCTGATCCTGGAGACCACCGACAACAAGTACCTGATCCTCATCTTTCTCAACCTGTTCTTCCTCGTCGCGGGGATGTTCCTGCACTCCGCCGCGGCCATCATCCTGATCGTGCCGATCGTGCTGCCCCTGGTGCGCCAGATCGGCGTGGACCCGATCCACTTCGGCATCATCGTTACCATCAACCTCGGCGTCGGCCAGCAGACGCCTCCGGTGGCGACCGTGCTGTTCACCACCGCGGCGATCGCCCGCATCTCGTTCTGGGAGGTCTTTCGAGTGGGCTGGCCGTTCACCGTCGTGTTGGCGCTGGTGACGCTGCTCGTGACCTACGTGCCCTGGATCAGCCTGGGCCCGGTCAGCTGGATCAAGTGGTGAGTGGTAATGAAGTGGTGAAGTGGTGAGCAAAACTCGCGGACAGGACTACTATTCCGCCACTTCGTCACTCCTTCACTTCGTCACCTCTTCACTTCGTCACCTCTTCACCTCTTCACTTCTTCACTTCTTCACTTGAGCAAGCCGATGTGGCGGCGGCTCGGCGAGCTCATGCGCGAGCTCTCTGCGGACGACGGCCTGCGCTGTGTCGTGTTGCGCAGGAGCGGCGGCAAGGCGTTCGCCGCCGGCGCCGATATCGCCGGCTGAAGATCTTCTTCGGCGCCGCCGCCGGGGTGGGCAAGACCTACGCGATGCTGCTCGCCGCGCGCGAAAAACGCGCCGAGGGCCTGGACGTCGTTGTCGGCGTCGTCGAGACCCACGGCCGCGCCGACACCGCCGCACTGCTGGAAGGCCTCGAAGTGCTGCCCCCGCGCCTCATCGAATACCGCGGCGCGCAGATTCGCGAATTCGATCTCGATGCCGCACTGAAGCGACGACCCGTCATCCTGCTCGTCGACGAGCTGGCGCACACCAATGCGGAAGGCTCGCGCCATCCCAAGCGCTGGAACGACGTCGAGGAGCTGCTCGACGCGGGAATAGACGTGTACAGCGCGCTCAACGTCCAGCACCTGGAAAGCCTGAACGACGTCGTCGGCGGGATCACCGGCATTCGCGTGCAGGAAACCGTCCCGGATACCGTATTCGACCAGGCCGATGAGATCGAGCTGATCGACCTGCCGCCCGACGAGTTGATCGAGCGCCTCCACGAGGGCAAGGTCTACGTCCCGCAGCAGGCGCGCGCGGCGATCGAGAACTTCTTCCGCAAGGGCAACCTGATCGCGCTGCGCGAGCTGTCGCTGCGCCGTACCGCCGAGCGCGTCGAAGAACAGATGCGCGACTACCGGACGGACCAGGGCATCCGCGACGTGTGGCAGGCGGGCGATCGCATACTGGTGTGCATCGGACCCGGCGAGCTGGCCGAGCGCCTGATCCGGGCCGGCAGGCGGCTCGCCGCGGCACTGCACGCGGAATGGATCGTCGCCTATATCGAAACGGCCCGGCTGCAACGCCTGCCGGCGGTGGAGCGCGACGCCATCATGCAGAACCTGCGCCTTGCGGAAACCCTCGGGGCGGATACGGCAACGCTGTCCGCGCAGGAGATGAGCACGGCCATCCTCGACTACGCCCACGAAAAGAACGTCACCAAGATCCTGCTCGGAAAACCCACGCGGACCGGGTGGAAGCGCTGGCTGCTGGGCTCGGTGGTGGACACCGTGGTGCGGCAGACCGACGACATCGATGTCTTCCTCATCGGCAGCGAGGATGTCCCCAGCAGGGCGCTGGCGTCGGACCGCTACCTGCAGCGCAGCCGCGCCTACCTCGGGCTCGCCGATTCGGCCGGTGACGATGCGAAAGCCCGCTGGCCCGGATACGCGATGGCGGTCGTCGTTCCCGCCGCGTGCACGAGTATCGGTTTCCTCGGGTCGGGCTTCATCGAGCTGCTCGACGCTGTCATGGTCTACCTGCTCGGGGTGATGCTGATCGCGGCGCGCTACGGGCGGGGGCCTTCCATCGTTTCCTCGGCGCTCGCGGTTGCCGCGTTCGATTTCTTCTTCGTCCCACCGCAGTTCACCTTCGCGGTATCCGACATTCGCTACCTCGTCACATTCGCGGTCATGTTCCTCGTGGGCATCGTCATCAGCGGTCTCGCGGCGAACCTTCGAACCCAGGCCAAGGTGGCGGGTTACCGCGAAAAGCGCGCGGCGAGCCTGTACGAATTGAGCCGCCAGCTCGCCAGGTGCCACAGCGTCGAGGATGCGGCACGGGCTGCAGTAAAGCAGATCGGCATCGAGTTCGACAGCCAGAGCGTAGTCCTCCTCCCCGGCGAACACGGCCGCGTCGCATACCCGCGCGGCGAAAGCCAGCTCTACTCGTTGCATCGCGCCGATCTCGCGGTCGCGCAGTGGGTCTACGACAACGGCCACGTTGCCGGGCGCGGCACCAATACTCTCGCCGGCGCGGAGGCGATTTACATGCCGCTCGCCGGCGCCAGCGGGATAATCGGCGTGCTCGCGATCCTGCCGGTGAGCCTGCGGCGCATCTATCTGCCCGAACAGCAGCGTCTCCTCGAGACCTTTCTCAACCAGGCCGCGCTCGCCATCGAGCGCGTGCGCCTTACGGACCAGGCCCGCAACGCGCAGGTCAGGGTCGAAACCGAGAGCCTCCGCAATTCGCTCCTGTCCGCAATTTCGCACGATCTCAGGACGCCGCTCTCCTCGATCGTCGGCGCGTCGAGCAGCCTGGTCGAGGACGCGGGGCGGCTCGACGACAACGCCAGGCGCGAGCTCACGCAGGCCATCTACGATGAAGCCCAGCGCATGACGACCCTGGCCAACAACATCCTCGACATGGCCCGGCTGGACACGGGCGCCATTAACCTGAAGAAGGACTGGTGTCCGCTCGATGAAGTGATCGGCAGCGTGTTGACGCGGCTGCGGACAAGGCTCGAGGGCAGGCCCATCGAGGTGCGTTTATCGCCCGGGCTGCCCCTGGTCAAGCTGGATGCGGCGATGATCGAGCAGGTGCTCGTCAATCTGCTCGAAAACGCGCTCAAGTACACCCCCAGGGACTCACCGCTGGAAATGGGAGCAGAGGGCGGGACGGCAACCGTTACCTTGTGGGTCGCCGACCGCGGGCCCGGCATTCCTGCCGGCCAGGAGGAACGCCTGTTCGAGAAGTTCTACCGCGCGACGCCCGAGCGGGCGCAAAGCGGCGTCGGGCTGGGACTTGCGATCTGCCGCGCCGTGGTCGAAGCCCACGGCGGCCACATCTGGGCGGCGAATCGTCCTGGAGGCGGCGCCGTCTTCCGCTTCACCCTGCCCCTCGAAGAGACGCCGCCGGAAATGCTGCCCGAGCGGGAACAGCTGGCGTCCCGTCCGTGACCACCGGCAATCCCGTGATCGTCGTCATCGAGGACGATCCCCAGATCCGCCGGTTTCTGCGCACCGGGTTGCAATCGCACGGCTTCGAAATCCACGAGGCGGAAAACGGGAAATCGGGGTTGATAGCGGCCGGGACGCGCAAGCCGGACCTCGCCATCATCGACCTGGGTCTACCCGACATGGACGGCGTCGAAGTGGTCAAGCGGCTGCGGGAATGGACTACGCTGCCCGTAATCGTGCTCTCGGCGCGGATCATGGAGGGAGAAAAAATCACCGCGCTCGACGCGGGCGCCGACGATTACCTCACCAAGCCGTTCGGCCTGGGCGAGCTGCTCGCCCGCATCCGGGTCGCGCTCCGGCATTCCAACGCCGCGGCAAGGCAGGACAGGGACGGGGTGTTTTCGGTCGCGAACCTCAAGGTCGACCTGACGCACCGCCGCGTTCACGTCGGCGACAACGAGGTCCACCTGACGCCGCTCGAATACCGGCTGTTGACGACGCTGGTGCGAAACGCCGGCAAGGTCCTCACCCACCGGCAACTGCTGAAAGAAGTGTGGGGGCCGGTTCACGTCGAGCACAACCATTACCTGCGCATCTACATGGCCAACCTGCGGCACAAGCTCGAAGCCGACCCCGCGCGCCCGCGGTTCCTGCTGACCGAAGCCGGCGTCGGCTACCGGCTGGCGGACGAATAGGAGGATAGGGTCGATCGCGGCTAGAACTCATTTCATAAATGGCTGTTGTTCGCCCTTCGACTCCGACCGTTCGTCCTGAGCGTAGGAGGTACGACGGAGTCGAAGGATGAACGCGCGCAGCCTGTCCTGAGCGTAGCCGTTCATCCTTCGACTCCGCTGCGCTACGCTCAGGACGAACGGAAGAACGGCGGAGTCGAAGGGCTCAGGGCGAACGGGCATTTATGAAATGCCCTCCAGACTGCGATAGTATCGCCGATGCTTGGTGCTTTCCTCCGCGTCTCTGCGGTAAAGCTTGTCTGCGTTTTGTGGCTCGTGCCGGCGCTTGCGCTCGCCCAGGCGGATTACGGGCGCGAGAAGCGCTGGGCTGACGAGATCACCCCGGGCATCGTCGTCGGCGATCCGGTCCAGCTCGAAATCCCGTCCGGCCGGAAATTCCTCACCATTTACACGCCCAACCCCAAGGCCATCGCGGGCGTGATCGTGGTGCACGGCCTCGGCCTGCACCCGGACTGGGGCCTCAACGGTTATCTGCGCACCCAGCTTGCCGATCGGGGTTACGCGACGCTGTCGGTGCAGATGCCGGTGCTTGCAGCCGATGCGAAGGGGGAGCAGTACTCCCCGCTCTTCCCGGAAGCGGCCGAGCGCCTGGCTGCCGCGGTGGCGTATCTCCGCGGCAAGGGTTTCAGAAAGGTGGCCATCGTCTCGCACAGCATGGGCGCGCGCATGGCGAACCATTACCTTGTCCACGCGGGCGATGCGCGGGTGGATGCCTGGGTCGCGATCGGAATTCTGGGCGAGTACGTCGCGCCGGCGAGTTTGAAGGTTCCAGTACTGGATCTCTATGGCGAAGAGGATTTCCCGGCGGTCCTCGGCGCCGCGAAGCAGCGGGCGGCGGCGATCAGGACAGTGCGCCGCTCGGGCCAGGTGCAGGTGGCCGGGGCCGATCACTTCTTCGCCGGCCGGGAGAACGAGTTGGTACGACAGGTCGGGCTGTTCCTCGACAGCAGGCTGCGATAGGCGCCGGCGTGCCGGCCCCCAGGAGCTCGTGCTGCAGCGCGGTATCCGCTGCGAACGCGCGCGCGTTGGAGGAAGCGCTCGGGAGCCAGACAGCCCGTACGGGGCGGCGACCCGGGGGGTCGCCGCCGATCCGCGCTCCCAGCCTAGGGCCAAAGCGCCCTCCCTCGGGGCCGAAGCGCTGCAGTGCCTCGCGCGCTCACCCGCTTGGACGACCCGACTCCGGACCCCTGGCCGAACCCCGCCGCACCTCTCCCGGGGTGAAGAGGGGTGCACCAGAAGGGGGCCCCCTTGCGCCGTCGATGCGCCCGTTTGCGGGGATATACACTCTGCCTCGACCGGGTCCCGTGGATGCTTCTTGCCTCGTCCTGAGGATTTCCCTAATATCCCTTTTTTAGACCACACTATGTAACAACCTGCTGGGTGATGATGTGGCTGGCGTCGCCCACGGGGGAGTTGGGCGTTAAATCACAATAGCTCGGGGACCCGGCGATCGGGTACGAGGTGGGCCGTAACCGTCCGTTGGCGAACGGTCCCCGGGAGACGGTTGCGGCCTGCCCGAGGTGTACGGGGACGGATCGCATCACAGGAGAGAGGAGCGCGTTCGTGTCACACCGGAATTCCCTGCATCAAGACGGTTGTACGCATGCGTCCAGCACTGGAGACCAGCAATGAATTTCGATTGGCGCAATAACCGGGATTTTTTCGCCGGCCTGCTGTACATCGTGGTCGGCGTCCTGGCCATGTGGATCGCCCGCGACTACCCGTTCGGCAGCGCGCTGCGCATGGGCCCGGGTTACTTCCCCACGGTGCTCGGCGGCATCATGGTCGCGTTCGGCATCGCCGTGTTGCTGATGGGCATACGCAACAACCAGAAGATGAAGGGGACGTGGTCGATCCGCGCGCTGATCGTGCTGCCCCTCGCGACGATCGTGTTCGCGTTTCTCATGGAAGCAGCCGGATTCATACCCGCCCTGGCGGTCCTGATTCCGCTCGCCGCCGCGTCGGGCCATGAATTCAAGTGGAGCGAAGTTCTCCTGCTTACCGTCGGGCTGATCATTATCTGCCTGGGGGTCTTCATCTACGGCCTGGAACTGCCGTATCCGTTAATCAAGGGTCTGTGGGGATATTAATAATATGGATCTCTTCAACAATCTCATCCTGGGCTTCAGCGTCGCCCTGTCATGGCAGAACCTGTGGTTCTGCTTCATCGGCGTGCTGCTGGGCACCCTGATCGGCGTGCTGCCGGGCATCGGCCCGCTCGCGACGATCGCGATGCTGCTGCCGATCACCTTCAACCTGCCGCCGATACCGGCGCTCATCATGCTCGCGGGCATTTACTACGGATCCCAGTATGGCGGCTCGACCACCGCCATACTGGTGAACCTCCCCGGCGAAACTTCCGCGGTCGTAACCTGCATGGACGGCTACCAGATGGCGCGCAACGGCCGCGCCGGGCCGGCACTGGCCATCGCGGCCATCGGCTCGTTCATCGCCGGCACCATTTGCACGCTGCTGATCGCGCTGTTCGGCCCGCCGCTGGCCGAGGTGGCCCTCAAGTTCGGCGCGCCGGAATACTTCTCCCTGATGCTGATGGGCCTGGTCGCGGCGGCGGTACTGGCCGGCGACAACATGACGAAGTCCCTGGCGATGGTGGTGATGGGCCTGCTGGTGGGCATCGTCGGCACCGACGTCAATTCCGGCATGGCGCGCTACAGCTTCGGCGTCGCCGAGTTGACCGATGGGATCGGCTTTATCGTCATCGCCGTGGGCGTGTTCGCACTGGGTGAGATCATCGCCAATCTCGGGGACAAGGAAGAGCGACAGGTGTTCACCTCCAAGGTAACGGGGCTCATGCCCACCCTGGCGGACTTCAAAGTCTCCATCGGGCCGATCCTGAGGGGCACGGGCATCGGCGCGTTCCTCGGCGTGCTGCCCGGCACCGGCCCCGCCATCGCGGCGTTTTCCTCATACATGGTGGAGAAGAAGCTCGCCAAGGACCCCTCGCGCTTCGGCAAGGGCGCGATCGAAGGCGTCGCCGGACCCGAGTCCGCGAACAACGCCGACGCCCAGTGCAAGTTCATTCCGACGCTCACCCTGGGCATACCGGCCAGCGCGGTAATGGCGCTGATGCTGGGCGCGCTGACCATACAGGGCATCGCGCCGGGGCCGCAGGTGATGACCCAGAAGCCCGACCTCTTCTGGGGTCTCATCGCCAGCATGTGGATCGGCAACCTCATGCTGCTGGTCCTCAACCTGCCGCTGGTCGGGATCTGGGTCCAGTTGCTGAAGGTGCCCTACCGGATGCTGTTCCCCGCCATCATGGCGTTCTCGTGCATCGGCGTCTACAGCGTCAATAACAGCTCTTACGAGGTGTATCTGACCGCGCTCTTCGGCATCATCGGATTCGTCTGGGCGAAGCTGGAAATGCCTCCCGCTCCCATGCTGCTCGGCTTCGTGCTGGGGCCGCTCATGGAAGAGAACCTGCGGCGCGCGATGCTGATCTCGCGCGGCGATCCGACGGTGTTCTTCACGCGCCCGATCAGCCTGGGCTTCATGATAGCGACGGTGCTGATCGTGGTCGTCATGGTGCTCCCCGGCATAAGGGCCAGGCGGGCGGCGCTTGTCAACCCCGCCGCCACCTGACAACGCGAATTGCGTTCAGGGTAGAAAGCGGCGCCCGATGGGGGCGCCGCTTTTTTTTCGACGCCTGTTCGCGCGGCGGCCCGGCCCGGTCCACGCACCCGTCATAAACTGCTGCGCATCGACCGCAGCAGTCCTTCCGTCGCGTCGTCCAGCACATCGCATACGTACTCGGCGCCGAATTCCTCCAGCCACACACGCTCGGCCGGGCTGTTGGCCGTTGCGATAATCGCGATGCGCGGATTCACCGCGCGCGCAGCGATGCAGACGCCTATTTTTTCGGGCAGCAACGGGTTCGTGACCACGATGACCCGCGCCGCGCGCAACCCTGCGGCTTTCAGGACTTCCTGCCGGGCGGCGTCGCCGAAGACCGTCGGAATGCCGCGGTGACGGAGTTCCTCCAGCGCATCGAGGCCGGTCCCGATAACGCACACGCGCAGCCCGCTCGCCATGCAGCGCTGCGCGAGCCGCCGGGCGACATCCTCCAGTCCGGTGATCGCAACTGGAACCGCACCCTCGGGCGCATCGGTGGGCGGCTCCGCGGCCGGTTCCGGTTCCGCATTTGCAGGGAACGCCAGCCGCCGCTCGACCAACTCGAGCCCGCGAAAGAGCAGCGGGTTCACCGCGATCGAGATGAGCGCCGTCGCGACCAGGAGGTCCATCCCCTCCGGGGGCAGCACCCCGAGCGCCTGCGCCAGCGCGGCGAGAATGAAGGAAAACTCGCCGATCTGAGCGAGCCCCACGGCGACCGTGAGCCCCATGCGCATCGTGCCGCCCAGGAGCCCCACGATGATGACGGCTGACAGCGGCTTGAGCAGCAGCACGATGGCGAGCGCATAGAGGAACATCGCGGGCTGTGCGGCGATGAACTGGGGATTGAACAGCATGCCCACCGACACGAAGAAGAGCGCGGAGAATACGTCGCGGAACGGCACCATGTCGGCCGCGGCCTGCGGTCCGATCTTCGATTGCCCGACGACCAGGCCCGCGAAGAATGCCCCCATCGCCACCGACATCTGGAAAATCTCGGACGCCAGCGCCGCGATGCCGACCGCGACCACGAAGACCGTGAGCGTGAACAGTTCCGTCGAGCGCATCCGCGCGATGCGCTCCATGACCGGAGCGACGAGGCGGGTCCCGAAGGTCCACAGCAGCGCGGCAAAGATCGCGAACTTGCCCATCGCCAGCGCGAGGGCGCCCGCCACCGGCGCAAACCCGGCCCGATCGATCGCCAGCGCCGGCAGGGCGATCAGAGCGGCAACCGTGATGAAGTCCTCGACGATCGACCAGCCGACCACCACGTGGCCGTCGTGAGTGCCCAGCCGGTCCTGCTCGACGAGCATGCGCATCAGAACCACCGTGCTCGCCACGGCCAGGGCCAGCCCCAGTACGATGCCGGCGCCGTGGCCCCACCCGAAGCCCAGCGCAAGAGCCCACCCTGCCGCCGCTGCGATCGCGGTGCGCGAGACGGCTCCTGGAACGACGATGCGCCAGACCCGCAGCAGCTCCTGCGGGTGGAAATGCATTCCGACACCGAACATGAGCAGGACGACGCCGATCTCGGCGAGCTGGGAAGCGAGACGCGGGTCCGCGACGAAACCGGGGGTATAGGGACCAACGACGATGCCGGCCAGCATATAGCCCACGAGCGTGGA
>CAZQJF010000077.1:0-9898 GCA_964593735.1 uncultured Streptomycetaceae bacterium
CCCCGTTGGCCGCGCTGCCCGTGATGGAGCCGGGCACCTCGTTCGCGGCGCGCAGGTCCACCATGCCGCCGGTGGTGTATGCGGAGAGATTGCCGGCGCGCAGCCCGTTGCCGTCGAGCCTGGTCAATATGATGGGTGTTCCCGGGTTGCCCGTTTCGGAATTCTTGGCTGTCTGAGTGATCGCGCCGCCCGAGTACAGATTGAGCTGGAACGTCGAAACGCTGATGGGTGCGCTCACGGTGAGGGCGCCACCGGAACCGTAGGCGCCGATGGTAACGGTCGGGGCGTCGATCTGCGCCAGCTCATCCGCCGTCAGGCTCAGCGCCCCGGAGGTCTTGGTGCCGAGATTCACCTCCCGGCCGGCGCTGAATGGCGCAATCGTGACGGTTCCGAACGCGGAGATCACCGGCGCGCCGATATTCGTCACGTCGGAGATGAGGCTCACGCCGAACGTGCCGGAAACCGCAGAGTCGACATTGAGCGTCGCCGCCCCGCGCGACGTGAGGTTGACCGTACCCTGGCTTGCAGTAACGGGTGCCGACACGTTGATGGTGCCCGTGTCGATGCTCACGCCGGACGGCGCGGCAAGCCTTCCATTGACGTCCACCGAATTTGCCGCCGCGGTGAAGATGTTGAGCGTCCCGAAAGGGACAGCGCGTTGCATGTCCGAGCTGACGGTCACGTCTCCGGTCGTGCCGTCGCCGAAGGTCACGTTGAAACTCGTGATCCTGTCGAGCTCGCCCGCACTGATGCCGAATACGCCGCCCGGGTTGGCGCCCAAGTTCATGGCGTCGCCTGCGCTGCGCGGCGCCAGCATGACGATCGAGTTGCTGATCGTGCCCGGCCCTGTGAGGGCGAGATTGTCGGCCCTGAGGGCGAGGCTACCCCCCTGGAGGCCCGCCACCCCATCCACCGTCGGGCCGACGGCAAGCATTCCATCGTTGGTGAATGTAAAGGTGTTGAAGAAATTCCCCCCCGCCAGCGTTCCTACCCTGTTGGCCTCCGGCAGGTTGATCGTGCTGAAGCCCTGCAGGCGGAGCCGGTCCGCGGTGATGATGGACCCGGCGGTCTGGCTGATCACGCCGCCCGCCGCCAGGGTCATCGACCCGACGTTTGCGCCGATGATGATGGGCGCATCTACGGTGAGGGAGCTCACCGTCCCGGTTGCGCCCAGCCGCAGCGCGCCACCCGTCCTGAACCGGTTGATCTCAGCCGCCGACAGCTGCAGGCCGGGGCCACCCCCCGAACCGAGCGTCATGTTGCTGGAGCTGCGCGGCGCAACCGAGATCACGGCATCGCCGGTACTCTGAACAATGCTGCCGATATCCATGGTGTTCGCGCGCAGCGTGATATCACCCGGCGCTCTCAACGCGCCGGCGACGTTGATCGTGCCCGCGCTCAACGAGAGGTTGTTGACGCCGGTATCGGGGCCTGCAGCGTGTGCCACGAACTGGACCGGGGTGCTGACGGTAAGAGTGCTGGCCCCGCTCGCGTTGACCGTGAACGTGCCCGGTGTCGCGATACGCCCGAGTTCGGCCGCGTCCAATCCGAGCTGTGTGGGACCGCCGGCGTCGCCGAAATCAACGTTGCGGCCGCTGGTGGCGGTGTTGAGCGTTACGTTTGCTCCGGACAGCTTGCCATTGAGCTCCGCCAGCGAATTGATCTCGAGGTTATCGGTGGTCAGCGACAGATTGCCGGACGCCTTGACCGCTTCGTTCACCGTCACCATGCCTCCATCCCCGGTATTGAGGGACAGGCTGCCCGCGGCTTCGAACGGGTTGTTCAGCGTTATCGAACCGGATCCACCGGTCTGCAACGTCACGTTGCTCGCGTTCAGCGTTATCACGTCGTTCGACACGATGGAGGTCATGCCGCTGCTGCCGATGACGATGCTGTCGGCGCTGAGCTTCGACAGGGAGTTGGCGCTCAAGGCGAGGCCCGGTCCGCCCGGTCCGCCGAGGTCGATCGCAGTCGAGTTCAAGGCTCGCAACGTGATCCTGTCGCCCGCGGTCAGAAACTGTGTGAAGGTCATCTGGTCGGCTGTTGCCGTGATGTCGCCGAACGTGGAGGTGACCGGAGCAGCGACGGTGAGTGTGCCGCCGGTAAAGCTGAAGTTGCCGCCCGACGCGGTCAATCCCGCATTGACGGTGATGGTGTAGCTGTCGCCGGCAATGAGGTTAAGGTCTGTCGAGCCGAGGCTGAGGGATGCCGCAACGGTGATATCGCCGGTATTTGCTGTGTCGCCGAGCGTAATGGAGTTCGCGAAAATCGAGTTGACCTCCGAGTCCAGGAGCACCAGTTCGCCGCTCGACTTTGGCAACGCGCCGGAGTCGATGATGCTGATCGCCTGTTCCGCGGAAACGGGCGAGATGAACACGCCGTCGGCACTGATAAACGAATCGATATCGAGCCGGTTGGCGATGATGTGGGCGTTCTCGTCGGAGAATATGCCCTGGACCCCGTCCACGGTTGCGACGTCGAGAACGCCCCCTCCGGCGTGCGTGAACCTTACGTCGCCGGAATTCGCTACGAGCGCCACGTTGTTTACGGTGTTGCCCTGGTCGAGAGTGATGCTGCCCGATGCTTGCGCCGCGAAATTCACTACCGTGACGGTCGCTCCCGTGTCCTGGGAAATCGAGCCGTCGCGGGTGATGAGGCTCAGCGTCGACACGTTGGCCGGCGCGATCGCGCTCTTGACCACGATGTCGCCCGTGGTGAACGTGAAATCCGGGTCGCCGATGCGCAGCACTCCCCCGGACGCGGGGCGGAAGTTATCCAACTCGCCCGCCGTCAGGCCCAGCGCGCCCGGAGAGTCGTTGGCGCCCAGGTGAATGTCACTATAGGTGAGCGGCGTCACGATAATGTCGCTGCCCGTAGTCGTCACCGCGTCGTTGATGTTCAGGGTGTTCGCAACGAGTTTGATGTCACCCGACACGGTACTGGTCACGGGCGAGTCGATGGTGACAGTGGGCGCGGTAAGTGTGATCGATCCGGGTGCTTCGATGCGCGGGTTGGACCCGTTCACCGGATGCACGCGGAGAACGCCGCCGCTGGTGATGTCGAGGCTGCCGAGCTGCGCGGGCGCGAAAATAATCCCTTCGGTCACGTCCACATCGCCAGAGAGCGAATTTCCGATGAAAAGCGTTCCGTTCGACGCGAACAACCGGTCGGTTTCCGCGGGACCCAGATTCAGCGTCGTCCCGGCACCGGCGTTGCTGCCCAGGTTGATCGGCGTCAAGTCGGTATGCTGCAGGATAATCAGGTCGCCATTTGCCGCACTGACGTTGCTGTTCAGGTCCATCGCATCGGCGATCAGGGTAACGTTGTTGGCCCTGACCGAAGCATCCACGGTAATACCCGACGCATCCCCCGTACGGAGGGTAAACGTCCCCACGCTCCCCGGACCCGTGGTCAGATCCACGGCTGCCTCGACCGTGATGGGCCCGGTGTTTGAATCACCGAGCGTGAGCGCATTGGCGGTAACCCTCTCGAGTTCCGACGGCAGGAACTCCAGGTTGGAGGTGCTCTTCGGGCCGCTCACGATATTGAGCTGGCGGCCGGCCTCGACCGGGGCGATCACGAGGGTGTTTGCCGAAGACGAAACGTCTGCGCTGATGTCCACCTCGTCCGCCTTCAGCGTGAGCATCGCGCCAAAGATTCGCGGAAGATCGGTGTCGGAAATACCCAGGACGCCGGAAGAGTCTGCGGCTCCCAGGTCGAGCCGGACCCCCGAGCTGCGCGGCGTGATGGTCGTGGAATCGAACGAGATGAAGCTCGAGCCCGTTATGTCGAGCTTGTCGGTCGTGATGGTCGCGACCGTGGGATCGAACTGCGGATTGCTGTCGAAGTTGCTCACGCCGTTGATTCCGGCGACCGAGCCGATCGTGAGCAGCGTGTCCGGCGCGTTGGTGAAGCTGAAACTGCTGCCGGAACAGCACACCTGGGCTGCCAGCGTGCCCACCACGTTGTCTTCGGTGAGGCTTACGTTGCCGAATGCCTGCAACGCGAGTTTGTCCACGGTGATGGTCGCGCCGGGATCCTGGCTGATGGTGCTGCCGCTGGCAAGCAAAAGGGTCTGCGTGTTGGTCGGCGCTATCGGCCCCTCTATCGAAACGGGGCCGGAACTGGTCGTGCCGACGCGCAGCACGCCCGCAGCGCTGGTCTTGAGCTTGTTCAGCTCGGCGGCCGACACGTCGAGCGAGCTTCCGCTGTCCGGCACGACGCCCAGTTTGATCTCGCGGAAGAAGCTCCGCGTGAAGAGGTTGACGTCGCTCAGGCTGGTTACCAACGCGTTCAGCGCGATATTGTCGGCCCGGAACGTGACGTTCTGCGCGGCCATGGGCGCGCCGATCGTGATCGTCGGCGCATTCGCGCTCAAGCTGCCGCCTGCCTTAACCACGGCGCCGGTGGTGATGCTGGTCCCTGCGCTGGCGTTCAGGTTGCCGCCGACAATCACCGGGGCGTTGGCGGTGATGGTGGTGCCCGCGCTGGAGTTCAGGTTGCCGCCGGCAGTCAGCGCGGCGTTGTTGGTGATGCTCGTGTTCGCGCTGGAGCTGATACTGCCGCCCGCGGTAACCGGGGCATCGATGATCGTGCTGGAGCCCGAACTGGTGTTCAGGCTGCCGCCGATACTGATGGCGGAATCGATGGCGATCGTCGAGCCCGAATTGACCGACACCGTCGCCGGACCGCCCGGGTTGATGATAGCCGCGCTAACCGTCACAGGCCCGGTGAAAAAGCTGCCGAGCGTGAGGGTGCCGGCGGTCTCCAGCCGGCCGAGTTCCGGGATCGAGAGCGACAGCGATCCTGCGGTATTCGTGCCGATGTTCATCGCCCGGTTGTTCGTGCTCTGGCCCACGAATATGTTTCCGTTGGTGGACAACGTGTCCTGAATCTGCATGTCGTCCGCTGTGAGAAAGGCTCCCGTGGTAGCCGTCACGGGCGCGGCTATCGTCAACAGGTTTCCCGTGCCCCCTGCGGTCGCGCTGAAAAATCCACCTTCGATGGGGCCGGCTACGGTCACCGGGCCGCCGGACGAATTGAGCGCTACGCTGCTGTTGTTGAGCGCAGTGATCCGCGCGTTGACGTCGACTCCCGTGGCGCCGCTTGCGAAGAACGAGGAACTGCTCGCCATGGCCTCGCCAATTTTGACCTCGTTGGCGAGTGATCTCAGGAATATGCTGCCGACCGTGGTGCCCAACGAGTCAATGGTGCTGACCGGCGCATTGACCGCGACGAGACCCGAACCCTGTGCGAACAGGCTCCCGCCGTTGGTGAGTATGCCGGCGTTGATGGCGATGCCGCCGCCGCCCACGTTGTCGCTGTTGGCGATGAGATTGACGCTGAGCGGATCGCCGGTCGCAGCGATACCGACGCCGCCGGACCCGTTGATGACTATATTGTTGTGCGCTTGCAGGGTAAGGGTGTTGTGTCCGACCCCCGACGCCGTCTTGAGGATCGGCGCGCTCACGACGATATTGCCCTCCTGCCCGCTGTCCACCGGACCCTGGTTCGTCGTCGTCAGCATCACGTTGCTGCCGAAATTGAGCTGCAGGTTGATGAGCTCGACGCCGATCTTGGAAGATTCGCCCAGCGAAGAGAACAGCGGCTGGGCCGAGTTGTTGGTGATCTCCGAGCCGGCAACGACTTCCAGGTCGTTCGGATCGACCAGCCAGGTGCCGCCGACGCCGCGCGGCGCGCGCAGATCGGGTCCCCGGGTCACTTCCAGTCCACTCTTGCCCGACGTCTCGACGAGGCCGCCGTTACCGGATGCCGCGCCACCCCGGGCGCTCAACGAGCCGTGCGAGCGCGTCGCGTCGTCCGACCAGAGGATGATCTTGCCACCGTTGCCGGAGGCGACCGCGTCGGCCGCAATCGAAGCATCGGCGCCGAAAAATACAGCCGAGGCGTTTTGTATGTCCGCGCGCTCGACGGCGGTGACCCCGGGCTTGCCCTGGAACGCACCGCCCACCAGCACCGTGCCGCCCCGCGTCTCACCGGAGGCATCCACGCGTGCGTCGCCGTAAACCCCCACCTGTTCGCCCAGCAGGTGAACGGTGCCGCCCCGGCCCGATGCGCCGGTCGCTTCAACCGCGCCTTCCACCAGGGTGGTGTCGCCGGCGTTGACCTCTATCCTGCCGCCTTTCGGTCCGCTGGCCGAGGTGACGCTGCCCGCGTCGAGCGTGATGCTCTTCGTCGCCTTGAGCAGAATGCGGCCGTCTTCACCCACCACGGCGGAGTCGGCGCGTATGGTGCCTTTCTGATCGATCAAACCCGCGTAGATCCCCACGCGGCCGGATTCCGCCACTATCTGCCCGAGGTTCAGGGCGTGGTTGTCCCCTGCACTGATTTCCACTCTCAAATTCGGCGTGCCGGGATTCACGAGCTCTACGCTGTTGCCGGCAGCAAGCACGACATGGCCCCCGGGGGCGGTAATGATGCCGCTGTTCTTCAGGGCGGAACCGACCAGGTAGACGTGACCGCCTTGCGCGGCGTTGATCACGCCTTCGTTGATGATGGATTTCGCACCGGGCGTCCTCTGGAAACGCATCTTGCCATCGATGAAATCGTCCTTCGATAGATTGAGCGTGGACGCGACGAATCCCCCGACGTCGATCTGCGCTCCCGCGCCGAACGTGATGCCGTTTGGATTGATCAGGAAGACGCGGCCGTTGGACTTCAGGGCGCCGAGTATTTCAGAAGGCGAGGAACCCGCGCCGACCCGGTTCAACAGGGCGCTCAATGCCGAGGGCTGCATGATCCGCGTGAGCTCGTTCGCACCGATCGAGAAGCTCTGCCAGTTCATGATCGTCTTGCCGGAGAACGTCTGAATCTGCAGCACATTGGCGGCCGGGTTCGTGATGGCCGCCGCGGCCCCGTGGGTGGTGGTGCCGCCCGTCGGATTGGCGAGCGCCGGGACGCTTGCAAAGCAGGCAGCTACCGCAAGAGCGGCGGCGGTCGGCCTCAGTGTATGGAAATGTGTGTGGATACGACGAACGGCGTGACGAGCGAAATTGCCCTGCGTGATTGTGCCCATACGGCTCCCTGCCCTGTGGCCCTGCTGTTATTCGTGCGGGCGCTCATAAACCGCGCCGGTTTCCGGGGGAATAGTGATTCTTGTGGCCGCCAGGCCTTCCCCTTCTCGATGGGTCCGAGTGTAACAAGAGGAAGGCGCAGCGTGTTGCCCAAACCGATGAGCGGTACTCCATTAATCACTGTTTGTTTGGGCATTTGTGTGACAAATTACGCGAACCGCATCGCGTGGCGAAAAAAAAGGGGCGCCCGGCGCCCCCTGCCCGCTCTGGACCTGCGCGTGTTCAGGCCAGCGCTTCGGCCCAGATGTTCTTCGCCCAGCCCCAGGCGTACTCCCCCTCGAGCGCGCTCGGCTTGTCGGAGAGCCCGCCGGCACCCTTGATCGCGACCATGGTCTTCTGCGCGGGATCGTAGGCGTGCACGGAGGCAACGTGCATCACGTTTTTCCCGTCCACGAAGCTGTAGCAGGTATTCATCATCATCGGCTGCTGGTTGACGGGCTGCCCCTTGATGAGCGCGATGACAGCGGCGGCGCACACCTTCGCGTGCTGGTTCGCCATGCTTGCCGACTTGGGCATCAAGGGCGCGGAAAGCGTCGAATCGGCGAGCACGTGCACGCCTTTCACCGCCACCGATTCGCACGTGGTCCAGTCTACGCCGCACCAGCGCTGGTTCGCCGTGATGAGCCCGGTGGTGCGGGCAATGTCGCCAGCCCGCTGCGGCGGCACGACGTTCACCACGTCGCCCTTCACGCTGTCGAACGTGAGCTTCACCGTCATTCCTTTCACGTCGACGTCGGCGAGCTCGCTGTTGGGCCGGTAGTCGATCAAGCCCTTGTACATGCCGTTCCATGCGCCGCGGAACAGTCCCGCCTTCGATACGATGTCCGGATTCGAGTCGAGCACGATGATTTTGGATTTCGGCTTCGCCCGTTTGAAGTAATCCGCCACCTGGCACACGCGCTCGTAGGGCCCCGGCGGGCAGCGGAAGGGCGCCGTCGGGATGTGGAACACGTAAACCCCGCCGTCGCGCATCGCCTCGAGCTGCTTCCTCAGCGCGGCCGTCTGAGGCCCGGCTTTCCAGGCGTGGAGCACCCGGTTTTGCGCGTCCGCGCTCTGCAATCCCGGGATCTGGTCGTAGATGAAGTCCACCCCCGGCGAAACGATCAGCCTGTCGTACTGGAGTGTGGTGCCGCTCGCGAGGCGCACCCGGCGCGCCGCCGGATCCACCGCGATTGCGTCGTCGCGCAAGACTTGCACGCCGCGGCCGCGCAAGCCGTCGTAGCCCATGGTGATGTTGCCCATCCGCGTGTTCCCGCCCAGCACGAGATTGCTGAGCGGGCACGAAACGAACTCGGCATTGCGCTCGACGAGGCTGACGCCGACATCGGGTGCCCAGAGCTTGATGTATTTCGCGGCAGTCGCGCCGCCGTAGCCGCCGCCGATCACCACGACGCGGCCCGCGGCGCTGCCGCCGTCGGTCGCGCATCCCGTCACGGTTGCCGCCCCGGTGGAGGCCGCCATCCACTTGATGAATTCGCGTCTCGTAATCGTCATGACCGCCTCCATTCGATAGTCATGCGAATGCGCGGCCGCGCATTCGCATCTGAAATCTCCCTTCTCCTGCGGGAGAAGGGCGGGGATGAGGGATGAGCGTCGTTAAGCATTACTTCGACGCTCGTCAGTAGCTGCCGCGCGCCGCGGGGGCCGCCGTTCCCGGCCCCGCCTTCACGTTCGAGAAATAGGTCGCGATCAGCTCCAGTTGCTCATCCGTGTAGCCCTTGGCGTGCTGGTGCATGATCGTCGCGGGCCGCTTGCCGGCCTTGAAATCCTTCATCGCCTGCAGCAGGTAGTTCCTGTCCTGCCCGGCGAGGCCCGGTGGAACGCCGCCGACGCTGCGGCCTTCCGTTCCATGGCATGCAGTGCAGGTGGCCGCCAGGCTGCGCCCGGCATTGGGATCCTGCGCCTGCGCAGATGCGGCGAAGCCCGCCGCCAGCAGCATGCCTGCGCGGATCGCGGTTATTCTCATGGCGTTTCCTCCCTCTGGAAGTCCAGTATAGCGGCGTGCAAGCCACCCCACAAAGAACGGGCCGCTGATTCCCCGGAAGCCGTATCAAAATGACCGATATGGCTCCTGATATAGGGGAGCATGAGGGGAATATCCCCTCATTTTGTTGTGAGTTTCCGGCCCGACCGGCGAGCCGTCAAGCCGTCACGCCAAATACCGGCGTATCACGCGCGGGCGGCCACATTCCACCGGCCGGTACAGAAAAAACCCCGGCGCGCCGGGCCGGGGTTTTTTTGGGCTGCCGGGAGCGGCGTTCAGGCTACCCCGGCGGTTTCCTCCGCGAAGATCAACCGTATCTTCTCCGCTTCGTCGATATCGACCGTGACCTTGCCGCCGTGGGCCAGCCGGCCGAAGAGCAGCTCGTCGGCGAGCGCGCTGCGGATCGTATCCTGTATGAGCCGCGCCATGGGGCGGGCGCCCATCTGCGGGTCGAAGCCCTTGCGCCCGAGATACTCCCGCAGGGCCGGGGTGAAGGTCGCCTCGACCTTCTTGTCGTCGAGCTGCTGCTCGAGCTGCATCAGGAATTTGTCGACCACGCGCAGGATGATCTGACTATCGAGCGCGTTGAACGAGATGATCGCGTCGAGCCGGTTGCGGAATTCCGGGGTGAACATGCGCCGGATCTCCGCCATCTCGTCGCCCGCGTGCGTGGACACGGTAAACCCCATTGAGCTCTTCGAAAGCTCGGCGGCGCCCGCGTTGGTGGTCATGACGATCGCCACGTGCCGGAAATCGGCCTTGCGCCCGTTGTTGTCGGTGAGCGTCCCGTGGTCCATCACCTGCAGCAGGATGTTGAATA
>CAZQJF010000078.1:0-9853 GCA_964593735.1 uncultured Streptomycetaceae bacterium
ACTTCGCCGATGCCCAGCGAAGATACCAGGCCGATATCGGCGGGTCGCAGCACGACGCCGCGCTTCAATGCGACCTGCCCCGTGGCGAGATCCTCCCCGGCCTTGCGCAGGTGCTGTCCCTTCCCGTGCCCGGCGCCTATCGAGACCTTTTCGCCGTCGGACCTGGCGTGCTCCTGCATGACGATGGTGTCCGCGCCCGGGGGCACCACGCCCCCGGTCATGATGCGCACGCTCTGTCCGGGCGCCATCGTTCCCTTGAACGGCGCGCCGGCGAAGGCGCTGCCGGCGATCTTCAGCGTAACCTCCCCATCGCTCTTGAGATCGGCGTGGCGAACCGCGTAGCCGTCCATTGCGGAATTGTCATGGGCGGGGACGTCCAGCGGCGAGATCACGTCTTCGGCGAGCACCCGTCCCAGGGCCGCGCGCACGTGCACGCGCTCAGTCCCGGTAACCGGCGTGAGAAAGCGGGCGATGACCTCGCGCGCCTTCGCCACGGGCATCGAGTTGGGGTCGTAATCGTCCGCGCAGCTGATGGCGCGTAGCGGGGTAACGGGTTCATTCATGGAAATTCTCCGCACCGACTCGGAATGTCACGCCTCATTCTAGCCCAGCGTGCCGGCCGGGGGAATTTTCAGCAGCGACGGATGCCTGCAATTGTGCGTGTATCATCCGGGGGGCAGCGCTTCCAACCGCCATCGCTGTTGCGGGCGCCGTTCTTGTTTTCCGGCCGTTGACGGGTGCGTTCAATGCAGCATCCGGGGGGAAGACCGTGCGACGCATGTTATTGAACGTGGTGCTGGGGCTTGCTCTCGTCGCGGCCGACGGGGCGACGACCGCGCACGCCCAGAAAGTGTTGCGCGTCTCGGCGATTCCCGACGAGTCGCCCACGGAACTGCAGCGCAAGTTCTCGAAGGTTGCCGCGTACCTGGAAACGGAGGTCGGGATGAAGGTCGAATATACCGCCGTTACCGACTATGCCGCGGTTGTCGAAGCCCTCGCCGCGAGAAAGATCGATCTCGCCTGGCTGGGCGGTTTCACTTTCGTGCAGGCGCGCCTGCGCACGGGCAATGCCATACCGATCGCGCAGCGCGCCGAGGACGAGAAGTTCACGAGCAGGTTCATAGCGAATACCGGCGCCGGCATCAATGGACTCGCGGACCTCAAGGGCAGGAATTTCACTTTTGGCTCCGTGTCCTCGACCTCGGGCCACCTGATGCCGCGCTTCTACCTGCTCGAGAACAGGATCAATCCCGACAAGGACTTCAAGCGCGTTGCTTTCTCCGGCGCGCACGACGCGACGGCGCTGCAGGTCGAATCCGGCAAGGTCGAGGCGGGCGTGCTGAACGCCTCGGTCTGGGACAAGCTGGTCGAGGAAAAGAAGGTGGACACGCGGAAGGTCAAGGTGATCTGGACCACGCCCCCGTACTATGATTACAACTGGACGGTGCGCGGGGATCTCGACCCGGTCATTGTCAGGAAGTTGACGGACGCTTTTCTCAAGCTCGATCCGGAGAATCCGGCTCACAAGGAGCTGCTCGACCTCCAGCGCGCCAGCCGATTCATTGCCACCCGGCCCGAGAACTACAAAGGCATCGAGGCCGCCGCCCGCTCAGCCGGGCTGCTCAAGTAGCTTATGCGCTGTCGGCGCCGGCAATGGGACGCCCGATGAGCCTGCGGCTCGACCGCGTCGGCTTCGTCCATTCGAACGGCTGCCGCGCCGTCAACGCGGTGAGCTGCGCGATAGGCGCGGGCGAACGCGTCGCGATCATCGGGCCATCGGGCGCGGGCAAGACAACTTTGCTGCGGCTGATGGCGACCGCGGTGCGTCCTTCCACGGGCACGGTGACGGTGCTGGACGCCGATCCGTGGCAAATCGGCCGCGCCGTGCTGCGGCGTTTGCGAGCCCGCATAGGCATGGTGCATCAGGCGCCGCCGATACCGCCGCGGCAGCGCGTGGTAACGGCCGTTCTCGCGGGCCGCCTGGGATCGTGGCCGGCGTGGAAAGGGCTCGTCTCGCTTGCTTACCCCATGGACACGCGTGGCGCCCAAGGGGTGCTGGCACGCATGGAGATCGCCGACAAGTTGTTCGAGCGCTGCGACCGGCTCTCGGGAGGGCAGTTGCAGCGGGTGGGTGTCGCGCGGGTCCTCTACCAGCAGCCGGACCTGCTCCTGACCGATGAGCCGGTTTCCGCGGTGGACCCGGCACTCTCCGACCGTGTCATCAGCGAGCTCAACCAGGAGTCGGTGACGCGCGGCATTACACTCATCGCGAGCCTGCACGCAGTCGACCTGGCCCTGCACTGGTTTCCGCGCGTGATCGGTCTTCGCGGCGGTGAAATCGCGTTCGACCTGCCGCCGGTGCGCGTCACTGACCTCATGCTCAAGGAGCTTTACGCCTCCGAGGCGGCCGTCCCTACGCAGAATCTCCAGCCGCTTGCGATTCAACCCGCCGGGATACGGCGTAAGCCCATGTGCTCGTGAGAATGCGTGCGAGGCCTAGGAGTGTGTCGGATTTTGCCCCGACACACTCCTTACCCAAAGCCGCCCGCAGGCAACGGCACAATTGGATTCGAAAAACATGAATTCGGCCCCGCTTGTGTACTTATGACAGCCGCCGCGCCGGACTCGCAACCCAGGGACCCTTCCGCGCTGCCCCGCTTCGCGTTGACGGCGCTGATCGTCGTATTGCTCTGGCCCGGCTTCCGGTGGACGGAGTTCGACGTCTCGGTCCTGCTGGATCCGCGCAGCCGGGAAACGATGGGCAAGTTCCTCGGCACGTTCTTTCCGCTCGCTACGTCGGGTGAATTCCTCCGGCTGGTCGCCAGGTCCACGCTCGAAACCCTCGCGATAGCTACCGCCGGCATGGCCTTCGCGATGTTAATCGGCTGTCCGCTGGCGCTGGTCGTTACCCGCAGCCTGTCGATTTCTCGTATCGGCCCCGGGCGCGGGTTCGTGCTGTTCCGCGTCCTGCGCCTGCCCGCGCGCTTCATCCTGATGTTCTTCCGCAGCGTTCCCGAAATCGTGTGGGCGCTGCTGTTCGTGCGCGCCGTCGGACTGGGACCGGCCGCGGGAGTGCTTGCGATAGGCGTGGCCTATGGCGGCATGCTGGGCAAGGTCTATTCGGAGATACTCGAATCGGGCGACGTGCGGCCTACTACGGCGCTGCTCGAGACGGGCGCAGGGCGCTTCGCCGCGTTCTTCTACGGCATGTGGCCGGTAGCTCTGCCGGAGGTGGTGTCGTACACGGTTTATCGCTGGGAGTGCGCCGTGCGCGCCTCGGTCATCATGGGATTTGTCGGCGCCGGCGGCCTGGGGCAGCAGATGGAGTTGTCCATGCGCATGCTGAACGGCGGAGAGGTGAGTACGATCCTGACGGTGTTTCTGCTGCTGGTGGTGCTGGCCGACGCCATCAGCGCGTTCTTGAGGAGACTCACCGCGTGAGGCCGGCGCACTGGCTGGTGATTTCGTCGCTCGGGTTGGCGGTCTGGGCGAGCTTTGCGTTTCTGTCGCTGGATCTGGGAACGCTGCTTGCCGCCGAGTCGAGGGCTTTGATGTGGAAATACACGGTTTCGTTCTTTCCGCCGGACCTGTCCGCGGAGTTTCTGGCGCGTATCGGCCATGGCACCATTGAAACCATCGCCATATCCGCCATCGGCACCGTGCTGGCCGCGGTGTGCGGCCTGCTCCTGGCGCTGCCCGCGTCCGGACGTTTCGGCGGAATCGCGCGCGTCGTGTCCCGGCTGGGGCTCAATTTCCTGCGGTCCATTCCCGAGCTGGTATGGGCGGCGTTGATGGTGATCGCAGCGGGGCTGGGCCCGTTTGCCGGCACGCTCGCCCTCGCGTTGCACACGACGGGAGTGATCGGGCGCTTGTTCGCCGAAACTCTGGAGAATGCACCCACCGGGCCCGTGCAGGCGCTGCAGCTTTCGGGCTGCCCTTCGTCGCTGGCTTTCCTCTACGGCACCATGCCCAACGTCCTGCCGCAATTCATTGCGTATTCGCTCTACCGCTGGGAGGTCAATATACGCATGGCGGCCATCCTCGGGGTGGTGGGCGCCGGGGGGCTCGGCCAGATGCTCTATTACTCGCTCAGCCTGTTCCATCAGCAACAGGCATTTACGGTAATCATTGCGATGCTGCTGCTGGTCGTCGTGGTGGACGGCGCGAGCGCATGGCTGCGCCAGGCCATCTCCGGGGAGCGCTGACGGTCCATGAATCGAATCGCCGGGTTCAAAAAGCCCGCAGCGCATCGCGCGCTGAAACGATCTCCCCGATATTGCGTGCTCCATAGCCCGCCAGGGCCTCCCGGCGCTTGCGGAAAGCCGGACTTTTCAGCGCTTCGAGAAACACCTGCATCGGCTTGTTCGAAAGAGCCGCCTGGCGTGTGGCGAGGAAATAGCGTTCGGTCGCCAGCGGAACGAAATCCAGATCCTGTTGTTGCGCCGCCGCTTCGATACCGAAACCGGCGTCGGCCATGCCGCTCGCCACAGTGGCGGCAACGGCTGCGTGGGTGAACTCCTCCAGTTGATAACCGTTGATTCGGCCCGGCCGTATTCCCGCGGCAGCCAACAGGTGGTCGAGACACAGCCGGGTGCCCGAGCCGGGCTGGCGATTGATGAAACGGATGCCGCTGCCGGTCAGGTCGGCGAGGGACAGGATGCGCTTGGGATTGCCGCGCGCAACCATGAGTCCCTGCCGGCGAGTGACGAAACGTATGAGCCGCAGCGACCTCGCCTTGAGCCAGGGCAGATAGGGCCGATAGGCGCTGCTATCCACCGGAACGTCGGGGAGGTGGAAGCCCGCGACGTCGCATAGTCCGCGCGCCAGGTCGGCCAGGCACTCGAGGCTGCCTCGAAAATGGAGTTCCGGCCCGCCTCGCGCCGACCTCGCCAGCAGGTCCCTCAGTGCGGCCAGCGCGAAGTCGTGGCTGGCGTGGATGACCAGCGATTTCTCGCGCCGTGGCTGACGCGGCGCAGCGAGCGCGCGATTCAGCGACTGGAGGGTGGCCGGAAGCTCGCGGCGCAAGAGTTCCAGGGCACCGTCATCAGCCGCCACGAGGTGTTCGCCGGCCGGGCTCAGGCGCGCGCCGCGACCACGCTCCATGATCACCAGCGGCTGCCCGATGGCGCGTTCCATCTTTCCGAGCAATCCCCATGCGTGGCGATACGACAGCTTGAGCGATAACACGGCGCGGTTCAGAGATCCTGATGCGGCCACGGCGCGCAGCAGCGGCAGCAATCGGCGGTCCAGTTCCTCGTTCCCGGCCAGCCAGCGGGTGGATAGTTGCAGGACCATATATGCCAATTAGAGCATATTCCCCTGTAGCTGCTTAATACTCATACTTAACCGGTTATAGCACTTACTTATGCTAAACATAGCATAACCTGTGAATGAACGAGATCGCGGTCGCCCTGGCGGAAGCTGCCCGGCTCATCGCCGGCGGTGATGCGTCGCTCGCGGAAATAGTGCTGTTGAGCCTGCGCGTGAGCCTGACGGCCGTGATCATTGCCGGCGCGCTGGGCTTGCCGTTGGGCGCGGCTATCGCCGTGGGGCGTTTCCCGGGCAGGCAGGCGCTGATCGTGATGCTCAATGCCCTGATGGGGCTGCCGCCGGTGGTGGTGGGCCTGGTGGTCTACCTGATGCTGTCGCGGGCCGGGCCGCTCGGCCCTCTCGGCATCCTGTTCACACCCACCGCCATGGTCGTGGCGCAGACGATCCTGATTCTGCCCATCGTTGCCGCGCTCTCGCGACAGGTCCTCGAGGATGCGTGGCAGGAGTACCGGGAGCAGTTGCGCTCCCTGGGCGCCGGCCCTGCCACTGCGGCGATCACGTTGCTGTGGGACACGCGATATTCGCTGGTGACGATAGTGCTCGCGGGCTTCGGCCGCGCCGCCGCGGAAGTGGGCGCGGTCATGATCGTCGGCGGCAATATCGACGGCGTGACCCGCGTCATGACGACCGCGATCGCGCTCGAAACCAGCAAGGGCGATCTGCCGCTGGCACTGGGGCTGGGTATCGTTCTGCTCACGCTCGTGCTCGCCCTGAACGCGGCGGCGTACTGGGTGAAGGAAGCCGCGCAGCGGCGCTACGGCTAGGAACACGCCGGACCGATGTCCGCCAATTTCCTTACATGAGATTCGAGGACTGAGTGTGCTGCCCCTGATTCTTGACGAGGTGTCGTTTGCCGTGAATGGCAAGACGATCATAGACCGGGTTTCCATGGAAATCACCGAAGGCCCACGCACGGTGATCCTCGGGCCGAACGGCGCAGGCAAGAGCGTGCTGATGCGACTTTGTCACGGACTCCTGGCGCCGACCTCAGGCGTTATTGCCTGGCGCGGCCCGGCAGCTGGACCGCTGCGCCAGGCCATGGTGTTTCAGCGGCCCGTGATGCTGCGGCGTTCGGCGCTCGCCAACGTAGCCTACGGCCTCAAGCTGGCGGGGAAATCTCGCGATGAGTGCCGCCTGCGGGCGAGCGACGTGCTTGAAGCGGTCGGACTGGCGGAGGTCGCCGGCCGGCCCGCGCGGGTGCTTTCCGGCGGCGAGCAGCAGCGGCTTGCCCTGGCCCGGGCGTGGGCGCTCGGGCCGGAAGTGTTGTTTCTCGACGAGCCCACCGCGAATCTCGATCCGGGGGCGACACGGGAGATCGAGTCCATCATCGGACAGATTCGCGCCAGCGGCACCAAGATCATCATGACCACGCACAACCTGGGCCAGGCGAAGCGCCTGGGTGACGAGATCCTGTTTCTCAACCAGGGCCGGCTGACGGAGCGCGCGCCGGTTGACCGCTTCTTTCAGCAACCTGCGTCGGCTGAAGCCGCCGCATTCATAAGAGGAGAACTGCCATGGAACTGAGCGGAATAAAATTGTTTGGGATTTCCATGATGGCGCTGGTGTTGAGCGGAGCAGCGCCGGAGTCATGGGCGCAGAAGTTCATCACCGTCGCCTCGACGACATCGACCGAGCAATCGGGGCTGTTCAAGCACCTTCTGCCGGTGTTCCAGAAGAAGACGGGAATCGAAGTGCGTGTGGTTGCGCTGGGGACCGGTCAGGCGCTGGACATGGCCCGGCGCGGCGACGCCGACGTCGTGTTCGTGCACGCGAAATCGGCCGAAGACAAGTTCATAGCCGAGGGCTACGGCGTGAAGCGGCTGCCCGTGATGTACAACGACTTCGTACTGGTTGGACCCAAGGCCGACCCTGCGAAAATTGCGGGAGGCAAGGACACTCTCGAAGCGTTGCGCAGGATCAAGGCCGCGGGCGCGCCGTTTGTGTCGCGCGGCGACCGCAGCGGGACACACATGGCCGAGATTGCCTTGTGGAAGACCTCCGGTGTCGATATCGATAAGGAAAAAGGGCCGTGGTACCGGGATACCGGGCAGGGGATGGGTCCCGCCCTCAATTCCGCTTCCTCCATGAACGGCTACATCCTGGCCGACCGCGGCACCTGGATCGCCTTCAAGAACCGCGGCGATCTCGCCATCCTGGTGGAGGGTGACAAGCGGCTTTTCAACCAGTACGGCGTAATCCTGGTGAATCCGGAGAAGCACAAGCACGTGAAAAAGGATATGGGGCAGGCATTCATAGACTGGGTGATTTCGCCCGAAGGCCAGAAGGCCATCGCCGGCTACAAGATCGGCAGCGAGCAATTGTTCTTTCCGAACGCCAACGATGCGGGGGCGTGATGATGTCGATGGCGCGCATCCTGTATCCTCAGTCTTTCCCCGAGGACCTGCGGCCGATCGTGCGCGATTTCTACACCCGCTGCTATCACCAAACGCCGGCCGAAACGCAGCTCGACCAGTTGCTGCGCACAGCGCTGCCGGCATGATCCAGGCGCGCGCGTCGGTCGCGGTGCTTGGCGCGTGCGCTGCGCTCCTGCTGCTGGTGTTCGTCGCCTTTGCGGTGGGCCGCTTCCCGGTTACGGCAGGCGATCTTGCCGGCATACTCTGGGCACGCCTGACCGGCGCGGAGCACGGGCTGGACCCGACCATAGAGACCGTCGTGCTGCAGATACGGGGGCCCCGCGTCGTGGCGGCGCTCGTGATCGGCGCCGCGCTGGCGGCGGCAGGCGCGGCGTACCAGAACATGTTCCGCAATCCATTGGTGTCTCCCGATATCCTGGGGGTATCCGCGGGCGCGGCGGTGGGCGCGGTGCTGGGCATATTCCTCTCGCTGGGCGTGATTGCGATCCAGAGCCTCGCCTTTGCGTTCGGACTTGCCGCGGTCGGCCTCGTATACGCGACGGCCAACGCGGTGCGCGGTCACGACCCGCTGCTGGTGCTCGTGCTGGCAGGGGTGGTGGTAGGGTCGCTGCTGGGGGCGTGCGTGGCGCTGATGAAATATCTGGCCGATCCCTACAACCAGTTGCCGGCCATCACTTTCTGGCTGCTGGGCAGCCTGGCTTCGGCGAGTCCCGACGACGTATGGTCCACCCTGCCATTGATGATCGTCGGATTGCTGCCAATGTGGCTGCTGCGCTGGCGGATCAATCTGCTCTCGCTGGACGACGACGAGGCGCGCGCGCTGGGCGTGGAAACCGGGCGCATGCGTTTGGTGGTGATCGCGGCAGCGACCCTCATGACGTCGGCGGCGGTCGCCGTCTCCGGCGTCATCGGCTGGATCGGGCTCGTCATCCCGCATTTCGCGCGGCTGCTGGTGGGCCCGGATTTTTCGCGCCTGTTGCCCGCCTCCGTGCTGCTGGGAGCGGCCTTCCTGCTGGCGGTGGACACGCTCGCCCGGACCGTCGCGCGCATCGAGATCCCGCTCGGGGTGCTGACGGCTTTCGTCGGCACGCCGCTTTTCCTGTGGCAGCTCGCGACCGCAAGACGGAGCTGGCAGTGACACGAGAGAGAGCCAAAGATAAAGCCGATGAACAACGAGCAAAGGCAAGTGAGCCACAGATAAACACAGATGGACACAGATAAGGAAACTCTGAATAAGTCATCCTCGCGGAGGCGGGGATCCAGGTCCCCCATCCTACCTTCCCCCAAAGGGAAGGGAATACCCGCCTGCGCGGGAATGACGAGACCTTAAATCTCGCCCTGAACAACATCCGTGTTTATCTGTGTGTATCTGTGGCTAATTCCTGCTTTTGTTTTTGAGGTAGTTCAATGAGGCTGGAGGCACGAGAGTTGGCGTTCGGCTACCGCGGCCACCCGGTGGGCCGGGACGTCTCGCTGTCGCTCGAAGCGGGCGAAGTGATGTGCCTGCTGGGCCCGAACGGCAGCGGGAAGACCACGCTGTTCAAGACGCTCCTCGGCCTGCTGCCCGCGCTGGGCGGCCAGGTGCTGATCGACGGCACGGAGCTCCAGGCGCGCAGGCGCGATGAAGTGGCCCGCATGGTGAGTTACGTGCCGCAGGCGCACGCGGCGTTCTTTCCGTTCACGGTGCGGCAGGTGGTGCTGATGGGGCGCACGGCGCATCTCGGCGTTTTTTCCTCTCCCTCCCGCCACGATCACGACGTGGCGTTGGCTGCTCTCGAACGCCTGGGTCTCGCGCATCTCGCCGAATCCGAGTACACGCGCATTTCCGGCGGCGAGCGGCAGCTCGTGCTCGTGGCGCGGGCTCTCGCCCAGGAAGCCGGGATCGTGGTCATGGACGAGCCCACCGCCAATCTCGATTTCGGCAACCAGGTGCGCGTGATCGATCACGTGCAGGATCTTGCGCGGTTGGGGACGGGCGTGCTGCTGTCCACGCACGATCCGGACCAGGCTTTCGTGTGCGCCGATCGCGTGGCGTTGCTGCACCGGGGCCGCCTCGAGCGATTCGGCGCTCCCTCTGAGGTCATCACTTCGGACAGCCTCAGGCAGATATATGGCGTCGAGGTCATGGTGGCTGCGATACCAATCGG
>CAZQJF010000079.1:0-2980 GCA_964593735.1 uncultured Streptomycetaceae bacterium
CTCGCAATATTTCGCCGGGATGAACCGGCCGCATGCCGTTCTTGATCATCGCAGTCTCACTCAGTGGTAGTCAACGATCTCGACGTCTTCCGGACCGGCCGCCGTCCAGCGAAAGCACAAGCGGAACTGATCGTTCACGCGGATGCTGTACTGTCCTGCGCGGCTGCCTCGTAACGCCTCAAGCCGGTTACCCGGTGGCGAGCGCAGGAATTCGAGCGTGTGCGCGGCATCCAGCTGCGCCAGCTTGCGCGTTGCGACGTTTGAGATGCCCGAAAACCGCTTGCATTTGCCAGTCTCGAACAGCGCTTGCGTGTCGGCGCAGCGAAAGCTCTTGATCACGAGGCAGGGTATAACGCTTAACGTTAGACATCAAGCCCGCGAACGAAGGAGACTGTCTCTTCCTTGGGGGGTGGCCATTCTGGAGCATGCCGGGCCGGCATGAGGGCTGATTCCGTAGACCAGCCTTTTTTGCGCGAGAGTTTGAAAACTCGCGCGGTCTACGGGTAGCCCCGCGCGCGATTTTGAGGGCCTACAATTTTCAAACCGCCAGTAAGTGACGAACGTCGAATCAGCAGGTTAGCGCGCGTGGTAGCATTGCCTTGGGCGCACGAGGTCGTGGGTTCGAGTCCCACCACCCTGACCATCTTTTTCAGATGCGTGACTGGTACCGCGTGACTGATGAATCGTGACTGGAGCTGCGTGACTTGTACTGCGTGATTGGCAAGGCGTAACCAACCGCCTGTATTGAACTACGCTTTACCAGTCACGTCTTATCAGTCACGCTCTATCAGTCACGTCCCATCAGTCACGCATCCATGCCGGTCAGGCTAACCATCGACGAAGGCCGCGTCCCGGTGAAGATCTATACCGGAGAGATCGAGGCCCAGGCGCGCCAGCAGCTCGTCAACGTGTCGCAGTTGCCCATCGTGCATCATCACGTCGCGGCGATGCCCGACGTGCATATGGGCATAGGCGCCACGGTGGGCTCGGTCATCGCTACCGATCGCGCGATCATACCGGCGGCAGTCGGGGTAGATATCGGGTGTTTCACCGGCGACACGAGAATCCCCCTGTTGGATGGAAGCGAGGCCACCTTGAAGGAACTCTCGGAACGGGGTGGCGAGCATTGGGTCTTCGTCATTGGCAAGGACAAACGGATCACTGGCGCCAGGGCGACCGCAAAGCTAACCCGGCGTGCCGCGCCCCTGATGATGGTCCAGCTGGACAGTCACGAACGGATAATCTGCACTCTCGACCACCGGTTCATGCTTAGAGACCGCTCCTGGTCCGAGGCCCGCCACCTGTATCCCGGCGCGTCGTTGATGCCTCTATATCGGCGAACAAACGCCGAAGGCTATACAGAGATTCTCCAGCCCGATACCCAAGGCTACCAGCGTTTCCATTGGGCGCTCGCACGAAGTGGGGTTCTTGGACCGGTCCCGGGGTTTCCTGGCCAGAGAACGGTCATTCATCATAAGGACTTCAACGAGGCAAACAATGATCCCGCAAATCTTCAGTTCATGGGTGATAGTGATCACTCTTCCTATCATCGGTCGCTGGTTGAAAGGAACACTTACTGGCAATCCGATGAATTCGAGCGACGACGCAAAGCGGCTCTCGCCCGCAAAGCGGCGACTGCTGAAGGCCGCGAGTACTTTGCCAAGAGGGGAACGTCGAATATTGTTCGCTACATGACAGAGAAGAGGGAAGGGTTCTTGGAAGCCGTTTCCGGTAATGGACGGCGTGGGAAGGAGTGGCTGATTGCCTACAACAAGAGCCCGAAGGGCAAGGCGAAGTCAAAGGAAAACGTCCAACGGTTGCTCCAGATCGAGCGGGTCTGCCCTCACTGTGGCGAGAAGCTCCTCGGCCACCTCCGGTTGAATGCGCATAAGAGACATGCGCACCGGTACAACCATCTAGTCAAGCATGTGGAGATCTTGGAAAGATCCGAGGACGTGTATTGCCTCACCGTGCCAGGCTTCGAAAACTTTGCGCTCTCCGCCGGAGTGTTCGTTCACAACTGCGGCATGATCGCCACGCGGACTTCGCTCAGCGCCAACGATGTCGACGAGTCAAGTCTCAAGCGCGTGTTCGACCAGATCTCGCGCGACGTCCCGGTCGGGCGCGACCAGCACAAGGAAGGACGCGCGCTCGCCCGCGAAGCAAAGCCCTTCGAGCGCCGCCTCAAGCGCATCCTGGACAAGCACGGTGCGATCGAGAAGCGCTTTCCGCGCACGCAGAACTGGGTGTACCAGATGGGCACGCTGGGCGGGGGCAATCATTTCATCGAGATATGCCTCGACGAGGCCGGGCAGGTGTGGGCGATGCTGCACTCGGGCAGCCGCGGCGTCGGCAATGCCATCGGCACGTATTTCATCGAGCTCGCGAGGCGCGATGCCGAGCGTAGCCAGGCCCGGCTCCCGGACCGCGATCTCGCCTATTTCCAGGAGGGAGCCGGGCACTTCGAGGACTACGTCGAGGCGGTGAGTTGGGCGCAGGATTACGCGGCGGCAAACCGCCATGCGATGGTGGATCTCGTGCTGGGGGCGATGCGGCGGCACCTGCCCGCGTTCGGCGTAACGAGCGAAGCGGTCAACTGCCATCACAACTACGTCGAGCGCGAGCACCACTACGGCAAGGACGTGTGGGTGACGCGCAAGGGCGCGATCCGCGCGCGCCAGGGCGAGCTGGGCATCATCCCCGGCAGCATGGGAGCGAAGTCCTACATCGTGCGCGGCAGGGGTTCCGAGGAGAGTTTCCAGTCCTGCGCGCACGGCGCAGGCCGCCGCATGAGCCGCACCCAGGCGCAGAAGGCGTACACGCCGCAGGACCTGGTGGAGCAGACCCGGGGCGTGATCTGCCGCAAGGACAAGGGGGTGATCGACGAGATTCCCGCGGCCTACAAGTCGATCGACGAGGTCATGGAAAACCAGCGCGACCTGGTCGAAACGGTGCACACGCTGAAGCAGGTGGTCTGCGT
>CAZQJF010000079.1:3080-5266 GCA_964593735.1 uncultured Streptomycetaceae bacterium
GGATTGAAGTTCGTCCCGCGGTCGTAGTGATCCTCGTGCTCGGCGCGCTTGAGGAAGCCGACGATTTTGTACGTAATCGGTGTAAACACCACTTCCACGGCCACTTTCCCCACGAATTGCGCCAACATGACCAGCGGCAGCTTGTCGTCCGGGATGATGCCGCTGCCATAGAAGGCGAGCGGGTAGAACAGGGCGGAGTCGACTGCCTCCCCCGCGACGGTGGAACCGATCGTGCGGGTCCACAGCCATTTCCCGGCGGTGAGTATCTTCATCCGCGCGAGGACGTAGGAATTCACGAACTCGCCGCAGAAGTAGGCGATCATCGAAGCGCCGACGATGCGCCATGCCGACCCGAAGGCGACCTCGTAGGCCGGCTGGTGCTGCCAGAATGGAGCGGGGGGCAGCGCGACGACCACCGCCGCCATCAGCGATGCGAAGGCCAGGCCCGCGAATCCCGCCCAGATCACTCTTCGGGCGCGCGCATAGCCGTACACCTCGGTCAGGATATCCCCGAACACGTACGAAATCGGGAAAAACAGCACGCCGGCGCCGAACGTGAGCGTGGCGAGGCCCGGGTGCAGCCCGGCCAGCCATGGCGTTTCCCATTGCGCGATCTTCGCCGGGCCGATCAGGTTGGAGCAGATCAGCACCGTGACGAAGCCCGCCATCACGAATTCGTAGTAGCGGTAGGCCCGGCCTTGGGTCATCGCTTCATCGGGATCGGACATAGGATTGCGCAGGCGCCGCCGCGCAGAACAGCGCAGCCACCACGACCAGCGGCCATCCCCGTGCGCTCAGCACTGCACTGGCTCAAACTTTGCTGTCGCCCCCGGGCTCGGCGGGCCTGGTGTGCCGGGAGCGCAAGTCGGGAATCAAGCGGGTGAGGGCGTCACCGATGAACTTCGACGCTTCCTGGGAAGACATCCCATGCAGCGTTCCCTCGCCCACTTCAGCGAGTGGCGCCGGGAATCTGGCCCGGTCCGGGTGCATGATCAGCAACCGCCGGGAGTTCGGATCCCACCGGACCAGCAACTCGTGCAGCGCGGATTCCGGCTGGTTCACCGGGCGCCGCTCTTCAGCCCCGTCCGGGCCTGCGCCCCGGTCCCGGCGCGAGCTCCGACGGGAGCGGGGCCTCTTCTCGTACAGCGGCTCCGGCAGGGGCGTGGCCTTTGCCCCCACCAGCCACCAGACGAGCGCGGCGCTCCAGACCGCCACAAGGCCCAGGACAACTATGCCCACGGCTACCGCCGTCCCGAGCGCGGCGCCGAGGCCGCTGGCCGCGAAAAATATTCCGAGGGCGAGCGGCAGCACACTGTATAAGCAAAGCAACGTCCAACGCGACAACCAGCGCAGGCCGTGGAGCGCCCTGGCAGCAAAGTAGCTGGCGCCGAATACAGCGGTGTAGACGACCGGCGTACCGATCAGGATCGCGCCAGCCGCGTTACTTGCCGTTTCGCCAAGTCCGATTGTGCCGGGGAATAGATAAACCCAGAGGCAGCCTCCGGCCAGCATGATGACCGGCGGCAACGGGGCCCAGAGGGACGCGAGGAAAAAATTCGAGCGCGGGACCGTACTGGCCGCGCGCACGACATCCCCTGCGCCGGCGGCGCGCGAGTTCCGGCTCATGGCATTTCCCGCCGAATGATGAACACGAACAAAAGTCCTTTGTTCCCGCAAGCTTACGCCGAGCAATGATTGCGGGCAATCGTTCGTGAAGGAAAATCAATTATTCGATTCAAGCTTTTCCGCTGACTCGCTCGGTGAAAGCGGCGAAAAACTCCCCGGCGAGCTTCCTCGCCACACCGTCGACCAGCCGCGAGCCGACTTGGGCGAGCTTGCCGCCGATCGTGGCTTTTGCGGTGTAGGAAAGCAACGTGCCGTCATCCTTGGGTGTCAGCGTGACGGTGGCCTGACCCTTTGCGAAGCCGGCGGCGCCCCCCTGGCCTTCGAAGACCAGCGTGTACGCGCGCGGCGGATCGGATTCCGTGACGGTCATCTTCCCCTTGAACTTTGCGCTGACCGGGCCGATTTTCGCGACGAGGACGACGTCGTATTCGTTGTCGCCAACGCGTTCCATGCTCTCGCAGCCCGGGACGCAATCCTTGAGCACCGCGGGATCGTTGAGCGCATCCCACGTCTCCTTCTGCGGCAAGGGGATGAACTGCTCGCCTGTCATTTCCATTGTT
>CAZQJF010000079.1:5366-9843 GCA_964593735.1 uncultured Streptomycetaceae bacterium
GCCGAGCACGCGCGCCAGGTCCATCAGGCTCTGCACGTTGTGCGCGGGCAGAAATTCGTCCACGTACGGCAGCATCGCCTGGATCCCTGCCGGCCTTGCCTGGAACGCCTCGTATCGCAGCAGGGGGTTCAGCCAGATCAGCCGGCGGCACGACTTGCGCAGCCGCTCCATCTGCACGGCAAGCTCCGCGCCCGCATCGCAATCCAGGCCGTCGCTGATGAGCAGCACGATGGCGCCTTGCCCGAGCAGCCGGCGCGACCACCGGGTATTGAATTCCTTCAGGCACGCTCCTATGCGCGTGCCTCCCGACCAATCTTTCACCGTACGGCTCACCCTCGCCAGCGCAACGTCCGGGTCCCGGTATTGCAGATGACGCGTGATGCTGGTGAGCCGCGTTCCGAAGGTGAGCGCGTGCACCCGGCTGCGCTCGTTGATGGTCGCGTGCAGGAAATGCAGGAACATCCGCGTGTAGCGGCTCATCGATCCGGATACGTCGCACAGCGCCACAAGCGGCGGGGCGCGCTTGACGGCCGACCGGCGCCTGAGCGGTATGGTCGCTCCACCCGCGCGCAGGCTCGCGCGCAGGCTCGACCTCGGATCGACGCGCGCGCCGCGCGCGTCGGGCGCGTAGCGCCGGGTCCGGACCTCCGGCAGCCTCAACGTGAACCGGGAAAGCGCCGCTCGCGCCGCCGCCATTTCCTCGTTGCTCATGCTCTCGAAATCCATGGTCTGCAGCGATTCCCGAGCCGAGAAGGTGAGACTCGCATCGAAGCTAACCCGCTCCAGCGGCGGGGGACCGGAGCGTTCGTGCTGCCGGAAGAGCGCCTGTGCCAGCCGCCGGGAGATCTGCGGCTCACGAATCCCCGCCGGCAGCCGCCCCCGGACCTGCGGCAGCGCCGACATCCTGACGGCAAGTTCCGGGTCCCGCCAGAACATGTGAAATGCCTCGTCGAACAGGGGTAGCCGGTCGTGACGGTCGAGGAAAACCGCGGCCAGCGTCCAGTAGAAATCGTCGCGGCGCCCGACACCGGAAATCTCCAGGGCCTTCAGCGCGTCGAGCACGCGGTCGGGGCCGACGGGCAGCCCAGCCGCGCGCAGGATGCGCCCGAAGTGCATGACGTTCTCGGCCAGTCTTCCAGATGTCAAAAAAACCTCGACGCAAAGGCGCAAAGCCGCAAAATGTTGTCAAACTGCCGCTGCGGCGCGGGCATGGCTTACCAGGGCCGCGGACTCCGCTCCCCGCACCTTCGTAATGTCGTCCTGGTACTTGAGCAGCACGCCGAGCGTGTCGTCGACGGTTTCCGGGTCGAGCGCCCGGGCCTCGAGCGCGGTCAGCGCTTTCGCCCAGTCTATCGTTTCGGCCACGCCGGGGAGCTTGAAAAGGTCCATTGCCCGGAGTTTTTGCACGAATGCAACGACCTGGCGCGAAAGCGTTTCCGCCGCTTCCGGCGCCTTGCGGCGAACGATTTCCAGCTCGCGCTGCGCGTCGGGATAATTCACCCAGTGATAGAAGCAACGGCGCTTTACCGCGTCGTGGATCTCCCGCGTGCGATTGGACGTGATCACGACGATGGGCGGGCGCTCCGCCGTGATCGAGCCGATTTCCGGGATGGTAACCTGCCACTCGGACAGCACTTCGAGCAAGTACGCCTCGAACGGCTCGTCGGTGCGGTCCAGCTCGTCGATGAGCAGAACCGGAGGCGCCTTGCCGCCGCGCAGCGCCTGGAGCAGCGGCCGTTCGATCAGGAACTTCTCCGAGAAGATACCTTCCCCCAGCGCTTCCTTGTTCACGCGCCGGGCGCGTCCCGTTTTTCGGGCCGATGGCGAGTCCGCGGGCCCGTCATCCTCGATCAGGCTGGCCGCCTCGGCCAGCCTGATCTCGAGCATCTGCCGCGGATAGTTCCACTCGTATACCGCGGATGCGACATCCAGGCCCTCGTAGCATTGCAGCCGCACGAGGCCGCGGCCCAGCGCCCGCGCCACGACTTTAGCGATCTCCGTCTTGCCTACGCCGGCTTCGCCTTCGAGAAAGAGCGGGCGTTCCATCCTGAGCGCGAGGTAGAGCGCGGTGGCGAGGCTGCGTTCGGCGATGTAGTCCCCTGCGGCGAGGAGCGCGAGCGTCTCGTCGATGGAGCGGGGCAGCGGGGATCGCGCGGGGGAGGAGGTCGCCATGTCAATATCGGGAATGCAACGGGTGCGGCGATTCGAGATTAATGGAAGTTAAACCCGGACGCAACGCGCCGGTTTAACTTCGCGCGGTTGAACGGACGAACCCGATCGCCGCTCACCGCGCGGGGTTGGGCAAGGATGGAGGAGGCCCGAACCCGTCCCACTACAGGAAACTGCCGTACGGTTCCGTCGCATCGCGCTGCAGGCGGGCATCGCGAAGAAGATCGGCATCCAGCCCCAATGAGTTTCCGGCAGACCCGTCTGCCGGAAACTCATGATGAGTAATTGCCGTCCGGGCTGCACTGCTGCCATTGGGCTTGCAGGCCGAGGCGGGCCACTTCGTTTTTCACGAACGTCAGGTCGACCTTGGTAGCGGCGAGTATGAAGCGGATGTCCCGCACGTGCTTGTCCTGGCCGCCTTCCCGCAGAAATTCGAGCTTGCGCAGTACCACGTACTCCGGTGGCGCAATCCAGGCTTCGCCTCCCTCCAGGCTGATCCGGCGGCGGTGCTCAAGTGCCCATGCGTGCAAGGGATCGCGCGCCGCGAGGTAGATGTCGGCCTTGAACTGTGTGGCATGGTGGATGAGGTTGAAAGCGCCGCGGACGCTGCGCGAGATCTCGGCGAACAGCGTTTCGTCCGGGGGAACGTAGTACTCCGCATCGGGAAAAGCGGCTCGGAGGCGAACAATGTCCACGGCTTTGAGCAGCAGGACCACGTCGATGTCTGCCGTCAGCCGCGGCTCGCCGTAAACGCTCGCGGCGACGGAACCGGTGACGCAGTAAGGTAGTCCGAGACGTTCGAGCGGTTCGAGGAATGGAGCGAGTGGGTTACGTCCCGGCATGCAGGAGCGACCGGCGGGCCTCGAAGTCCAGCCGCTCCGGCGGCCAGTCCGGATGCGCGGCCCGCAGGCCGGCGACGCGGAGTTGGATGCCCGCTTCGTACAGGTCGCAGACCATGTCCACTTTCTGTGCGGGCGTCATGCGCTTGAAACCTTCGATCTGGACCGGGTGGAGCGGTTCGAGCATGGCAGCGGGAATGTTACGCCCGCGATTTTGCAGATCACAGGGAATGTCCGGGGGGACGGGAAAATAAAGCAAATTGACAGCGTCGCCTTCCGCTGTCTCCCACAACCGCATGCCGTTCCTGTCTTCCGGTTCGGTGAATCCGGTCGTGTCGAACGTGATGGAATCGAGCGAAGGCATCGGCCTATTGGGTCTCGATACCGAGATCCTTGATGATTTTCCCCCAGAACGCATTCTGTTTCGCCATGAAAACCGCGAATTCTTCCGGTGAGTCGCTGGTGATTTGCTGCGCGCTTGCTTTCGCGTAGCGTTCCCCAATCCATGGATCGTGGACCACCTTGGTGAAGACTTTGAAGAGCCTGTCGACGATCGGGCGCGGTGTGCCCTTGGGCACGAAGATTCCCTGCCAGGAGCCGAGGTTGAGTTCCGGATACCCCGATTCGATCATGGTCGGAATTTCCGGGAGGGCGCTCACGCGTTTCGCCGAGACCACGGCGAGGATCTTGACTTTTCCGGTCTTGGCGTGAGGCACCAGAGAGGCAGTCGTGACCATCGTCGCGGCAACCTCACCCGAGATGGTCGCGATCGTCGAGGCGCCGGCGCCGCCCTTGTACGGGACATGCAGGAGCTTGATGCCCGCCTTGCTCATGAAGAACTCGAACGCCATCCGCTGGGCGCTGCCGTATCCCGCGGAACCGTAACTGAGCTTGCCGCCATTTTGCTTGGCGTAAGCAATGAACTCCTTGAGGTTATTCGGCGGCAGACCGCCGTGTATCCCCAGCGCGCCCGGCACATCGACCACCAGCGTTATGGCGATGAAATCGCGCAGTGCTCGCACGGGGAAGTTCGGAAACATGCTCGGGTTGATCCCCATGGAGCTGACGTTGCCAAGGAGAAACGTATAGCCATCGGGTGTGGCTCTGGCCGCGGCTTCGACCCCGATGTTGCCGGAGGCCCCCGGGCGGTTCTCGGCGACCACCTGCTGCCCGAGCGCCTCCGCGAGCTTGGGCTGCAAAATGCGGCCGATGAAATCCGACGCGCCGCCCGGTGCGAAAGGAATGATCATCCGCAAAGGCCGTGAGGGATAGGGGGCCGACTGACCCCACGCCGGTGCGGCAATGTGTAACGTACAAGCGGCGGCGATTGCCGCGCGAAACGCATAGCGCCTGAGCTGCATGGTGCGATCCTCCTTGCATCAATGTACTTCAATTACGTCGTGTTGGCGATACGCGAGGCAGGTTGCGATCATGGACCTCTCGTTGCCCGCTCACCCTCACCCCAACCC
>CAZQJF010000080.1:0-9773 GCA_964593735.1 uncultured Streptomycetaceae bacterium
AGTCGCACCAGCCCTCGTCGAGTTGCGTCGTCCCTGTGATTTGAAAGAGGCGATTTTCCCAGGTCGGGCCCATCATCGAACAGAAGTAGGAATCGAAGGTCGTGTAGCCCTTGGCGAGCGCGCTGAGGATCGGTAGCTCATCCTCGCGATAGTAGCCGGTGGGAAATTTATCGCCGACCTTGGCTGTCTGTAAGAACCCGTCACAGCGCCCGCCGGCGTATTGGGCCTCGATACCGGGCCAAGTATGGTCGGGGTCGTCGTAGCCGCAGCCCTGAAAATCGGGACCGAGCGGCCAAGTCTCATGGGCCGCACCGTCCTTGTCGACGTAGGAGAGTCCCTGCTGTTGACCGTTCGCTCCGGGAAGCCATCCAAGCACGTGGTCGAACGACCGGTTTTCCCATCATCAGCACGACGACGGTGTCGAAGGGCGCGTCCGCCGGCGCGGGAAGCGGGCTGCTCGCTTGCGGATCGGGGCCGTCGTGAGGCGACACCTCTGCCTTCGACTGAGCGCCTAGCCCGAGCGCCGCGACGCTACCTGCGAGCGAGAGAACGCCTCGCCGTGTGATCTTCCCTGCCATCCCCTACCCCCGCCTGTCCGGCGGACCCGTCACTTCAACCTCTTGGGGCAGCAACATCCCCTCATACTTTTCCTGACCATTCTTGATCTAAGGTATAGCCTCCGCTACCGTGTGAAAACAATTCTTTAGCCGAATGACGGAACGCATTGTTGGGTGTTCCAAGCGACCAGATTTTCCGGCCAGGGCCACCGCGGCCTTCGGTCGTCATGCGTCCCGGCATGCCCGCGCTCGCTCCCGGCGAAGAGCGCTACACCGTCCCCGGCGGAGGCGCCATCGCAGTGCCGATCCACGCCGGCGACCGCGTGCGGGTCGTCGATGTGGAAGGCATGCAGCGCTGCGAAGTCGTGACCGCGGATGAAGCTGGCGCCATCGATCCTGCCATTCTGGGCGCCCGCGGCGATAGCGATGCGAGCGGCCTGAAGCAGATTCTGAGCGCGGATACAGAAAGCGCGCGTTCCGTCCGCTCCAGGCTTGAGCGGCGTGGCATCGATCTCGCCGCCGCCCGCTCCGTCACGCTGTTCGGCGGCGAGTCCCGCCCCGGAGACGCGGGTGAATTCACCGTCTCGCGCGATGGCCTGTTGATCGTGGCCGTGCCGGGCGCACCGATGGCTGTCGGCTCGCACGATACGGCGACGCCGATCCGTGTCCACATCCAGCGCAGCCGCATACGCTCGCCGAACGAAACGTCGCTGCCCGAGCCCCTCGCCGACCCGCTTCAGGATATTCGCATCAACCGGGCGACGGCCGCGGCCTACGTCGTGCGCGCGGGCGAATACATCCAAATCATCGACGTTGCCGGGCGCCAGTGCACCGATTTCCAGTGCTTTTCCGCGCGCAAGCTTGACAAGGGACTCGAGCATCCGCTTGACGTCACCACGACGCGTTCCCTGATGGGCCAAAGCTATCCGCTTCCCGGTCTTTTCTCCAAATCCTTCGATCAGGACATGGAGCCGCTGGTGGAAGTCGTTCGCGACACCGTTGGCCGCCACGATTCCTTCGCGCTCGCCTGTCACGCACGCTATTACGATGACCAGGGTTATCCCGGCCACGTCAACTGCACAGACAATTTCAATGCTCAGCTCGCGCCTTATGGCATTGCCCCGCGCAAGGGCTGGATGGCGCTCAACTTCTTCTACAATACCGGCATCGACGCGAATAACGTGCTCTATCTCGACGAGCCGTGGTCGCGGCCGGGCGACTACGTGCTGCTGCGCGCGCTCACTGATGTCGTCTGCGTCTCCTCAGCCTGCCCGGACGACATCGATCCGGCCAACGGATGGGACCCTACCGACATCCATGTGCGCACCTATTCCGATAGACAGAGCTTCTCCAGAGCGGTGGCCTATAGAATGACGCCCGATGCCGAGCCTCAGCTCACACGCGAGACCGCGTTTCACCCGCGCTTCTCGGCGCTAACGCGAAACTACGCGGAATATCGCGGCTATTGGCTGCCGACCCGGTTCAGCAACGAAGGACCTGTCGCTGAATACTGGGCTTGCCGCGAGCGTGCCGTCATTATGGACCTGTCGCCCCTGCGCAAATTCGAGGTGACCGGCCCCGACGCGGAGTCGCTGCTGCAATATGCGCTCACCCGCAACGTCCGCAAACTGGCCACCGGCCAAGTCGTCTATACCGCCATGTGCTACGAGCACGGCGGCATGATCGACGACGGCACGCTGTTCCGCCTCGGCGACAACAATTTCCGCTGGATCGGCGGCGTCGACTATGGCGGCATTTGGCTGCGCGAGCAGGCCGAGAAGCTCGGGCTTAAGGCGTGGGTGCGCTCGTCTACCGACCAGCTTCACAACGTCGCCGTGCAAGGGCCGAAGAGCCGCGACATCCTGCGCCAGGTCATCTGGACGCCGCCGGCGCAGCCCACAGTGGAGGAGCTCGGCTGGTTCCGCTTCACCATAGGGCGCATCGGCGGCTTTGACGGCGCGCCGGTTGTCGTCTCGCGCACGGGCTATACGGGCGAGCTCGGCTACGAGATCTTCTGCCATCCCAAGGATGCACTCACCGTTTTCGATGCCATCTGGCAGGCCGGCGAGCCGCATGGACTGATGCCGTTTGGGCTAGAAGCGCTCGACATGGGGCGCATAGAGGCCGGCCTCGTCTTCGCCGGCTATGAATTCTGCGATCAGACCGACCCGTTCGAGGCCGGTATCGGCTTCACCGTGGCGCTGAACTCGAAGAACGAGGACTTCATCGGCCGCGAGGCGCTGATGCGGCGGAAAGAGCACCCGCAAAGGAAGCTTGTCGGGCTGGAGATGGAGGGCGATGAACCCGTTGGCCACGGCGACTGCGTACATATCGGTCGCGCACAGGTGGGCGTGATCACCAGCGCCACCCGCTCGCCGATCCTGAAGAAAACGATCGCACTCGCCCGGCTCGATGTCACCCGTTGCGAGCTCGGGACGGAGGTGGAGGTCGGCAAGCTCGACGGCCATCAGAAACGCCTGCCGGCTCGCATCGTGCCCTTCCCGCATTACGATCCCGAGAAGACGCGGATGCGTGCGTGAGACGCAGCGGGCGGCCTATTCAGCGGCGACTTGCTCCTTGACCGCAAGGAACGCCTTCATGGAATCGTCCATCGCCTCCAGCCATGGGGTGTGATGAACCGGCGCCATGGTTCCGGTGCAGGGCGATTTGAACGCCTTGTTGCGGTAGCCGAGGATGGAATGCTCCTTGTCGTGCTCCCACTCCTTGAACTCGCCGACCGTCAGGTCGATGTCGAACTTCGGATAGTCGGTGGCTTGGCATAGGTCGCGCACATAGTCGGCCTGGAAGTCGATCTTCTCGAACGCATCCTTCAGCGCCTCCTCGCGCTTGACCCATGCGTCGATGTCCTTGGCCATCTCCGCTTTTGACGGCAGCTTGATGCGGCCCATGATCACGTCGCGCGCGTACCAGGCCTGCGCATCGAACATGGAGAAGGTGTAGAACTGGTCCTGCATGCCGAGATACATGAGCTTCGGATTGTCGAGCCAGAAGACGTCCTTGTAGAGGTTCGGCGGATACATGCGATTATGCGTGCGCAGCTTCAGCTCAGTGTCCAGGAACGGGAAGTGGTGCTGATAGCCGGTGCACAGGATAATGGCGTCGACATCCTTCCTCGATCCGTCCTTGAAGTGCACCGTCCTGCCCGCGATCGTCGTGAGCAGCGGTCGCTCCTCCATCGTCTCTGGCCAATGGAATCCCATGGCCTGCGTGCGCCAGCACATGGTGACGGATTTCGCACCGTATTTGTGGCATTGCAGGCCGATATCCTCCGCCGAGTAGCTGGCGCCGACGATAAGCACGTCCTTGCCCGTGAATTCATTGGCGCTGCGGAAGTCGTGGGCATGAAGGACGCGGCCGGGAAACGACTCAATGCCGGGGAACTGCGGCACGTTCGGCACCGAGAAATGGCCGGTCGCAACGACCACATGATCGAATGTGTCGGTGTGCAGCGTACGGTCCGTCAATCGCTCCACGGTCACCGAGAACTGTCCTGAATCCTCGTCGTAGGCGATGTGACGCGCGGCTGAATCGAATTGGATCCAGCGCCTCAGATCGCCATCCTGTGCGCGCCCGATGATGTAATCGTAGAGCACCTCGCGCGGGGGGAAGGACGGTATCGGCTGCTTGAAATGCTGATCGAACGTGTAGTCGGCGAACTCCAAAACCTCCTTGGGTCCATTCGACCACAAATAACGGTACATGCTGCAATGCACCGGCTCGCCATGCTCGTCGAGGCCGGAGCGCCACGTATAATTCCACAAGCCGCCCCAGTCGCTTTGCTTCTCTAAGCAAACGATGTCGGGGATATCCGCCCCCTTCATCTGCGCCTGCTGGAACGCCCGCAATTGGCCAAGTCCGCATGGCCCCGCTCCGATGACCGCAACACGAGCTGTCATGATCCACTCCCTCACTCGATCTCATCTTTAGCCTCCAAGATTACATCATAGTCGGCAGCGGCGACCACTCCCTCCGAACAATTCGCTGCTTTAAAGCGCCGCGCTAAACCAAAGTGGGTCCTATTGTCCTGGGGTCGGCAACCGGTCTAAGCTTTGTCAGCATTGCCCTCACAAGCGGCGGCGGAGCGGGGCAAGGAGCGTGAAGCGGGTCGGCCGCTCCTATGGTCGTACCCTCGTTCGAGTCGGAGGGACCACAATGACCACCAAGTTTACGATCGATACGATCAACCGCCGCCAGTTTCTGTCAACTACGGCGGCCGCCACCCTCATGGCTGGCGTGTCCATGCCGAAAATCGCCTTCGGGGCGGAAAAGATTGTGAAGATCGGCTTCCTCGCGCCGCTGACCGGCGCGGTCGCGGCCTGGGGCAAACCCGGCCTCGACGGCTGCCGCATCTGGGCCGACTGGGCCAATGAAGCAGGCGGCATCAAGATCGGCGAGGACACCTACAAGGTGGAATTCGTCGCCTATGACGACGAATACGATCCCGGCAAGGCGCGCACCGGCGCCGTCAAGCTCATTAAGGAAGACGACGTCAAGTTCATCATGATGCTGGGCGGCGATCCTTGGCCGGGCGTTTCGCCCGTGTCGGAGAAGGAGAACATGCTGTTCTCCACGCTTCTCCCGAGCGATCTCACTCCCGAAACGAAAATGCTGGTCGCGCCCTGCGAAGTGCATCCGATCTATAACGTCACGGGCGTCGAGTGGCTGGCGGAGAACAAGCCTGACCTGAAAACGGCCGTCATCTGCGCCCAGGACGACTCCCTCGGCAAGCCGTCCGTTGCGACCTATCTCGCGGCGTTCGAGGCGGCAGGGATCAAGGTTTTGGGCGCCCCGACCTTCTTCGATCCGGCGACGACCGACTTCGCGCCGATCATGTCGAAGATGCTCGCCGAGAAGCCGGACATCTTATGCCTCGACACCTGCTACGCGGACTATGTGCACCCGCTCACGGAGCAGGCCTTCCAGCAGGGCTTCAAGGGCCAGATGATCTCCTGCACGGCCGACTTCTACCCGAAGATGGTGGCGAAGACCTCCAAGGAGTTCATGGAGGGCTTCATCTTCCAGTTCCCGGATTTCGACGATCCGGCGCTTAACGAGAAGCACGTCAATTTCCCCAAGCCCAACGAGTTTTACGAGGAATACAAGAAGCGCTACAGCGAGGGCGAGTGGAGCGCCGTGTCCTGGGAATACGCCTCCATCATGGACCTCTGGTCGGATGCCGCGCAAAAAGCCGGCACCACCGATCCACAAGCCGTGCTCAAAGCCATGAAAGAAGGCGGCACGGGCAAGCAGGCCTTCGGCGAGGCCAAGTGGTGGGGTAAGGAACTCTTCGGCATCGACAATGCCCTGGTCGGTCTCTGGCCGGTGGTCGTCATCGAAGACGGCAAGGCCAAGATCAAGGAGTTCAAGTCCATCCCTGCGTGGTGGGACAAACACAAAGCTATCATGATCAAGCACATGGAAGCGCTGAACCAAATGTACTACCAGCGCAGCTGAGCTTGTTTCCTTCCCGGGGCGCGGGCTGATGCAGGCGATCGCCACGGTCCGGCCCGCTCCGGTTGCCCTGATCGGGGATCAACGCAAACGCGCCTTATCTTGCCGGCTTGCCGGGACGTCCTGGGCGAGTTCGCGATGACCCTCGAGCTCCTCCTGCAAACCGTCGTGAACGCGACTTATGCCGCGAGCTACATGGCTCTGATCGCGGTGGGCCTCGTCCTCATCTTCGGTGTGATGGGGGTCATCAACTTCGCCCACGGCGAGCTTTACATGGCCGGCGCCTATGCCGTTGTCGCTCTTTATGCCGACCTCGGCCTGCCCTTTTTCGTCGCCGTCGCCATCGGTCTCGTCTTTGTCGGCCTGCTCGGGCTTTTAATGGAATACGGCCTGTTCAGGCCGCTACGCGACAACCCGCTCGGCGGCCTGATCGCCTCGATCGGATTCCTCTTGATCTTGCAGACGGTTGCGGTGCTCGCATTCGGCGTTCACATGGAGCATGTACCGCCTCAAACCCAGGAGAAGATCGTGTTCCTGGACGGCGTGGTGCTCACCTATCAGCGGCTTTACGTCATCCTCGCCACAGTGGTTTTGCTTGGCGGGCTTTGGCTCTTTCTGCGCAAAAGCAAGTTCGGCTGGGCCTTGCGCGCCTGCGCGCAAGACCGCGAGGCGGCCGTTCTTCAGGGCATGTCGATCAACCATACCGCCCGACTCGCGATGTTCATCGGCGCGGCACTCGCCGGGGTCGCCGGCGCGCTCACCGCTCCGCTCGTCTCGCCGACCCCCTTCATGGGACATTCCGTAATCGTCACAGCCTTCATCATTATCATCGTCGGGGGCATTGGCTCTCTCGAAGGCGCGGCGCTCGCGGCCATTCTCTACGCCTTCGTGCATACCTTCGTCAGCACGATCTATGACGGGACGCTCGCCAATATCGTGGGCCTGCTGCTGATGCTCATCGTTCTTATCGTGAAACCGACCGGACTTTTCGGAGCGAAGGAACGTGCCTGAGCGCACCGCCAGCACCGGCTTGCTCTGGACGGTCGGATTTGTCCTGCTTGCTGCGGCCCTGATCGTGCTGCCGCATCTGCTGTCCTTCTCGCAGCAGGAAATTCTCGTCCTTCTTGTGATTAACGTCCTGCTGGTCTGCAGCTACCGGCTGTTGGCGCTGACCGGTGAGTGGTCGCTTGCTCATGTGGTCATCATGGGTGTGGGCGCTTATGGCTCGGCGCTCACCGCCAAGAAGGTAGGGCTTTCGGTGCCGCTATCCATGCTCGCGGGAGCGGCGATGGCAGGATTGCTCGCCTTCCTGTTGAGCTTCCCCCTGTTTCGCATGAAGGGCTTTTACTTCCTGATCGGCTCGTTCGCCGCCGGCGAGATCATCCGGCTGATCTGGAAGTGGAGCGAGCTGACCTTCCTGTTCGGTGGGCCAAAGGGCATCAAGCTTATTCCGCCTTTCCCCGACATCGAGTTCGGCGGCTTCCGGGTCGATTTCTATGACCCGGTGAACTATTACTATCTCTGCGTCGTGGTGGTGGCGGCGTCGCTCTTCATTCTCTACCGTATCGAGCGCTCGCGCATCGGCCTCACCTTTCACGCCATCCACTGGCAGGACAAGCTCGCCGAATCCGTCGGCATCGACACTTTTCGCTATCGCGTGCTGGCCTTCGTCGTCTCGTCCTTCTTCGCGGGCCTGGCCGGCGCGCTTTATGCCCACTATGTCGGGGCGGTGGCCCCGAACCGGTTCAGCGTGGAGGAGATGCTCTACGTCCTCATCTGGGCCATCGTCGGCGGAACCGCGACATTCTACGGCCCGATCCTCGGCGTGGTTACTCTGACGATTCTGAACGAGGTGGTGCTGCGCGCTCTCGGGGTGGACGAGATGCGGCCGATGTTCTACGGGGCGCTCCTGATCATCGCCATTCTCTTCCTGCCAAACGGGCTCGAAAGCCTAGTGCCGAGGATCAAGGGATGGATCGCCGGCCGCAGGCAGAAGCGCGCTGTCGCCGAGCAGTCGCCGGAATAAGGGGCGAGCGCATCGGCTTCGCGCACTGATCATAGGGAGTCCGCTTTGGGCGCGGGCGGCGCCAGAAGCAGGAACGCCGCCGCCATCAGCTTGCGCGTGTCGTTGAGCATGGCGGGACGCTCGCGCCGCCAGAGCGGCAGCGCGTCGGACGAAATGAGGTCGGGGACGCCCTCACGGGCAACTAGCGCAACCCGCATCCTCGCATCCGCAGCAATCTCCTGCCACCGTATTTGCCAACGCGCGCGATAGACGTCGCGGTGGCGCGTCTCCATGCGCATGTGAAACAGCGAGCTGCGCGCGACCCGCGGCGCGTCCATGCGTGCGATCCACCGGTCCGCGCGCCGCCACACGTCCAGCGCCTCACCGAGCAAAGGCGCAACCCCGTCACTATGGCCTGACAGGTGCAGGCACAGTCCGTAATTGGCAAGGCTCGTACCGAGGCGAGGGTCGATCGGCTCGAGATCAGCACGCGCGATCTGGAGCGCTTGGGCCGCCTCATCCTTCGCCCGCATGTGGTCTTGTTGCGCAACAGCTTCTGCCGTTCGCTCAGCCGCCGCCTCCCAGGTAAGATCGGCTTCGCTCCAGCCCGCCGTGAGGAGGTCGTGGATGCTCCAGGTTTCAGCCACCAAGATAGGCTCGCCTCACATGTTCGTTGTCATGCAGCTCGTGCGCCTCTCCTTGAAGCGCGATGCTTCCGGTCTCAAGGACATAGGCGAAGCGCGCAAGCCTAAGCGCCAGTTCGGCGTTCTGCTCGACAAGCACGACGGGCACACCCCGCTCGACGATACCCCGCACGATGCGCGCGATCTCCTGCACCATCACCGGCGACAGGCCCATCGAAGGCTCGTCAAGAAGCAGCATCTTCGGCCGCGCCATGAGCCCCCTGCCGATGGCGAGCATCTGTTGCTCGCCTCCGGACAAAGTTCGCGCCCATTGCCTGCGATGCTCCTTCAGGCGGGGGAAATGGTGGAATACCTCCTCCAGATCCTTAACGATCCCAGCCTTGTCGGAGCGCAGGAAGGCCCCGGTGCGTAGGTTCTCCTCGACGGTCAGGTCCGGAAAGACGCGGCGGCCTTCGGGCACGTGGGTGATGCCGAGAGCCACGATCTTCTCCGGCGGAAGTCTGTCGATGCGCTCGCCCGCGAACAGGATCTCGCCCTGGCTGATCCGCACGAGCCCGGAAATGGAGCGCAACGTGGTGCTTTTGCCTGCGCCGTTGGCGCCGATGATGGTAATGATGCCGTCATCGGGCACGGCCATGCTGATGCCCTTCAAAGCGGCTACCTTGTGGTAGTGGACATGGACGTTCTTGATCTCAAGCAGCATCGGCCGCGCTTCCCAGATAAGCCTCGATGACGGCGGGATTGGTGCGCACCTCAACCGGCGTTCCCTGCGCCAGGAGCGTGCCGAAATTCATCACCGTGATGGTTTCGCATAAGCCCATCACCGCCTGCATGTCGTGCTCGATCAGCATGATGGTCACGCCCTGCTCGTCGCGGACGCGTCTCACAAGCTGAACCATCCGGCTCGTCTCCTCCGGATTCATGCCGGTGAAAGGCTCATCGAGCAGCATGAGCTTCGGGTCGGCGGCCAGCGCCACGGCCATACCGAGGGCGCGCTGATGACCATGGGGCAGGTTGGAGGCAAGCTCGTCAGCCAGATCCTGCAAGCCGAAGAACTCGAGGATGCCGAGCGCCTTCCGGTCTGCGGCCTCTTCC
>CAZQJF010000081.1:0-9768 GCA_964593735.1 uncultured Streptomycetaceae bacterium
TAGGCGAAGAAAAGCTTTCCGACGTTGGCGTTGGCGATATAGCACTTCTCGCCGTTCAGGATCCACTCGTCGCCGCGGCGCTCCGCGCGCAGCCGCAGGCCGGAGCGGGGATCGTCCGGCGGCGGCAGCCGATTGTCGGAACCGGCGTTGGGCTCGGTGATGCCGCCGCCCAGGAGGAAAGCGTCGTCCGCCAGGAACGGCTGAAGGAACCGCTCGCGCTGTTCCGGCGTGCAGCGGTCCGCGATCAGGTGGCACCACTTCCAGCACTGGCTGAAGGTCTTGGCGATCGCGCTGTCGCCGCGCGCGAGCTCCGCGATCACGACCGCCTGCGTCACGAAGTCGATGCCGTGCCCGCCCCATTCCCGCGGAACGGCCGCGGTGCGAAAGCCGAGCTTCGATCCTTTCCTGATGATCTCCCAGTCCAGCGTCGCGCCCGGATCGGCGACCTGGTCGCGGGCCAGCGAGATCGGGCGGATCTCTTCCTCCGCGAACCGGCGCGCTTCCCTCTGCCAGCCGCGTTGTTCTTCGTTGAGCGAAAAATCCATTCAGTCGTCCCTCAGTTGTCCTCATCCTTCAGTTTCTTGATCTTGCTGTAGTCGACCTGTTTTTCGAGCTCGCGGCTCCGGTTATAGAAAACACGCATGACGAGCAGATAGACCGCGAGCACGATGACTGCGACGCCAAGCGCAATCCAGAGGGCTTTGGTCATGGCGTAGTTTGAGACCGAATGCCCGTGGACGGAAACGGGCGTTTCTCATCGTCCATCCCTTTGCGGGTGACCGCTCGCAAGGCTGACTGCGCGGCGCTTATTCCTCCAGGCGTCGTTTTTTTACGACGGAAAATATTCAGCAATATCATGATGGTCGCGACTTCCTCGGCGCAACTGTTGCCCGGCGGCGACGGAAGACCACCGTATTCGCGGCACGTAGTTCGCTAAGCCCCTGAACCATAACGATCCTTTAATGTGGTACGCAAGTTGCTATACGTGTATCGACAACCTCGGGAAAGCAGTCATGAAACGCACCGCCGACATCCTCCTCTCGATCCTCCTCCTCGTGCTCATCTCGCCGTTGCTGCTCATCATCGCGGCGGGAGTGAAATTCAGCTCGCCGGGCCCCGTGCTGCTGAAACAGCGCCGCGTCGGGCTCGACGGCCGGGAAATCACGAGCTATACGTTCCGCACGAGGACGGTTCTCCTGCGCGGGAACTTCAGAGCGCAGGCGCATTGGAACGGCTCGCGCGTTACCTGGTTCGGTGCTTTCCTGAGAAGGACCTCCCTCGACGAGGTGCCGCAACTGTTGAACGTATTGGAAGGCACGCTGAGCATCGTCGCCCGTGGCGGCGCGCAGCGCACCGTATCTTCGGTCGAATTCGGCTGAGCGACTCACTACTCTCCCCGCACCCCGCTACGGCGGGGTTTTGTTTTTTGGTCCCCCGCGGGCGCGGCGCGAGGCTGTCCCACCGGCCTTGGCCGGGCGCTCCTGCCCCCCTGATGAACCAACCCTGGCGTGGCCGTGTCGTAACACGTGACGCTGCGACGGTTGAGGTTCGGGGCCGTTGCTCTAAGTGGCTGATGTAAAACTTTAATCTGGTCCCGGGCCTGCCAGTAAGAGCGCCGCCCTGTGCGCCACTGTGCCTGCCATGACTGATAGGGGGTGCCCATGCAAGGTCGTGATTTGCGCGCGGAAGCGCGTGTTGCTGTCAGCCGCCGAGGGAATTTGAATTCCGGGCAAGCATGGTTTCCCTGCATGGTTCTGGACATGAGCAACCACGGCTTCCTGATGGTATGCAATAAAGAACTGGCGGTGGGGCAGGTCGTCGACTTCAAATGCGAGCTTTTCCCGGAAAAAGTTCTCGATTGCAAAGTCGAGATAAAGCATTTCAGTGACGACGGCCTGGGCACGAAGATCGTGGAAATCGATCAAAGGGGACACAATTTGTGCGAGCTGTTCCTGCAGGAACAGTATTCGGACAAGCTGGATAGATTAGGATGAGTTATCGCGCGGGCTGGCGCTTTTCGTAGTCTTTCACCAGCTTCTGATAGCGTTGGGTGGACACCTCGATCAGGCCCCAATCGATCGATCCCGTGTTCCCGTCGAACTTTACCGAAAAATCCGCCAGTTCCCACTCGGCGACCTGCGCAGTAAACCTCCAATTGGCGTGCTTCTTTTTCTGCGCGGTGCGCGTCGGTTTGCCGTATTGACTCGTGAGGGCAGCGAGCGCTCCGCTTTGCGCCTGGAGGCCCCACGTCCCGACTTGCACCGACTCCACGATGCCCTGGACCGTGGCGACTTTGAGTTCGCCGCGGACATAGGGGGGCACCCCGGAGCGGGGCAGTGCCACGTAATACTCATCGGCTCCCCAGGCTTTACGGTTGGTCAAGCCGCTGTTGATACACAGCCGGGACGTAAAGGCGCCGCTGCCGGCGCCGCATTCCGGCAAAAGGAGCCGGGATCCGAGCTCGATGCCCATAACCGTCCTGTCCGGCGCGGCGGCGAAGGCCGCCGTCACGGGCAGCATCAGGCATCCGATGAGCAGGATATGGATCAGACCAGCGTCACCCGAGTGTAACTTCAAGCACGCCGCACTTCTCGACTTCGGTCACAACCTTGTCGCCCGCTTTGAGCCACACCTGCTTCTCCGGCGGATAGCCCAGGATTACGCCCTGCGGCGTCCCGGTATAGATGATGTCGCCGGGCAGAAGCGTCAGGTGGCGCGAACAGTAGCTCACGATCTGCGCGCAGCTGTAGATCATGTCGGCAGTGTTCGAGTTCTGGCGCTGCTCGCCGTTCACGTAGGTGGCAATTTTCAGATTCTGCGGGTCGGGGACCTGGTCCGCGCTCACGACCCAGGGACCGAGCGGCGCGAACCCGTCGCAGGCCTTGCCGAGCATGAGCTGGCTGGTGGCCCGCATCAAATCGCGCGCCGAGAAATCGTTCCCGTTGGCGTAACCGAAGACGTATGACAGGGCCTTCTCCTCGGTCACATCGCGCGCCTTCCTGCCGATCACCACCACCAGTTCCACCTCGTAGTCGAACTGCGAAGACACCTTCGTCGGCAACTGGATCCTGCCACGATGGCCGAGGAGCGCGTTGTTGTACTTGTTGAACAGGATCGGCACCGGCGGAATCGGGTTGCCGGTCTCCTGCGCGTGCTGGCGGTAGTTGAGTCCGACGCAGATGATCTTGCCGGGACGCGGAACGGCCGGGCCGAACCTTGCGCGCGATTCCGGAATCAATACGCTCTTGCCGCGCTTGTCGCTCAGCGCCTTCCCGGCCAGCTTCACGAGCAGCGCGCAGTCGGCACCTTCGATCACGGCGTGAATATCCGCCGGCGCCTTGATCCGAAACAGCCTGGACGCCCTGGCCACGTCCAGGATGCCCCCCTCGGTCCTTACCCCCAGGGTGCTGCCGTCGGGCCCGGCCAGCGTGCAGAACGTCATATTGCGCGCCCTGGAGCGCGCCGCCGCGAGCTTCTTCGCCATGGTTGTTTCTCTCCCTCCGTTCGACCCGGGTCATTGCGTCCAAATCGGCGAGTCAATCATACCCGTGGGGGGGCGTCAACTTGACTCGCCGGGCCGTAAGAACCAAGTGATGAAGTGACGAAGTGATGGAGTGAGGAAGTAAGGATGGCCAGCCATCCCCGTCTGCCAGGTTGCCACCTCATCACCTCGTCACCAGCGAAGCGACATCATCGCATCACCGTACAAGAAAAACCGCCGCGCATACCAGGCGGCGGTTCATGCCGGTTAAGGCCTAGCGGTAGCCGGGATTGCGGGGTGCGGCGTCGTACCGGTTCGGTACCCCGTCGCCGTCCTTGTCTCTCCGGGTATTGCCGTCCGGCGTGCGATCGTAGCGATTCTGGACGCCGTCGTTGTCCCTGTCCCTGCGCGGGCCTTTGCCGTCGGGGGTGCGATCGCGGGTATTGGCGATACCGTCGCCGTCCCTGTCCCAACGCGAGGTTTGATAGTGCCAGCGTCCGTCGCGCTGGACCCAGGCGGGCTGCCTGTATACATAGCCCGGGCGAGCGGTTTCCCAATTGCCGGCGATCCAGACGTGACTATTGCCGCGCCATTGCCAATGTCCGGGCGACCAATGGTAGCCGCTGCGCGGCGCCGGAACGACCTCGTAGCGAGGCGCCGGCGGAGCGAAATTCAACTGTATGTCGACTTGGGCCGCGCTCGGTGTTGCGATGGCGCCGAGCGCTCCGGCGGCAATCAAGGCGGCCACAAGGGTCTTTTTCGTGAACATGATTCGATCCTCCGTAAGAGTCCAATTAAGGGAAGGGGGCAAACTTCGCCTCCTGACTATTTGGACCCTGCTGACTATGGCGCGTTCCTCGCTGTTAACGAGGTTACGCATTGATACAATTGGTAACGCGTGACGCGTGGTGTAGTGATGCCGTGACGCAGTGTCGCGGTGTCGCATTGTAGGAGTGACGCAGTCAAAGGCTGTTTGCGCGACGGCATGCCAGAGTCATCCAGGAAACGAATTCAATGTCCAGGATCACGCTAAAGGACGGCCGCGAGGTCGCGCTGTTCCGGCTCTACCAGCGCTATACCTACGAAGGCGTCCTGGCCGGGCAGCAGGACGCCGAGAGAAACAGCAACATCTGTCAGGAAGCGATCGCCCACGCGCGCGCGAGGCCCTGGTTGAGCGCGTATGCGCCAGTTACCCTCATTCCACCGAAGATAGAGCGCAAGCAGGCCCAGCTCACCCCGAAATTCATGCGCCAATGGGAAAGAATGACCGGGTCGCACGTCTCTCCGCCGCTCTACATCCCCGAATTGCCGCGGGTCATCTGCTTCGGGTGCTTCGCATCCGACGTCATCAAGTTGCGGCCCGACGATTTCGGCTCCCACCTTTGCATCATCTGGTTCCAGTCCAGGTTTGCGCTGCCGATCGAGCCCGAAGTGGAGCGCGAGATCAAGGGCGTCGCGTGGGAGGAGCTGGCGGCGGGATATGAATTGTAGAGATGGGAGCGCGCCGAGGGGCGGAAGAGGGACCCTCTGGGATCTGACCCCCGGTGACGCGCAGAGCGGCCGACATGGAGCAATGAGGTCTCGCGTGATCTCTTCAGAGGCCGCTGTTGAGTGATGGGTGATGGGTGATACCGGCCTTCGCCGGTATGACGTACAGCGGCGGACTAATAGTTGAGCATCCGAGATGACGCGTTGGTACTAACCGCCGGCTACCCGCGCCTGGCCGCATACGCAACGATCGTTCTCGGCCTGCTGTCCGCGAATGCAGCGGCCATCGACCCGGGCACGGTCAAGGGACGGCTTACCTACGAAGGCAGGGTTTATGAGCTTCAGCATGTCTACGCGTGGCAACCGCCGTTGCAGTTCGACGAGTTGTGGATCTACCTTACGGACAACCCGTTGCCGCCCGCCGCGGCTCAGCACGATTCCCTGCCCGGAGAACTGGCGCGCGAAAAACGCTTCGCCGGCGTCAAGCTGATCATTCGTCCCCGGAAGCCGCGGCTCGAAGATATGAAGGGCGTGGTCTACGCGCCGCGGGAGGATGGCTACGCGGTCGACAAGTTCGCCCTCGGCCCGGGTTGGCAGAGACTGATGGTCGGCGACAAGCGCGTTGTCGGAAAAGTCCAGGCACCATGGATGAACTGGATGCTGGACGTGGAATTCAGCGCGCCGGTGTTCGGCTCGACCGGCGCCGTGCGGACGATCGTCGGCGCGGAAGCGCGGAACTCGCCCCAGGCAGGGGTCTTCGTGGCGTTCGAGCAGGCGCTGTTCGAAAAAGGCCTGGACGCCGCTGGTGTCTACCTGACGGCTGAGAAGCTTGCGGAGATGCGCGCGGGGATGGAGCGGGTGGGCGAGGCGGGCTTTGGCGAATTCCGCGCGCGGCGGCGCGCGGACACGCCGCAAGGCGAGGCTCGCCGCAAGCAGGTCGAGCGGGTCGATATCGACGGCGACTACGCCAGGCTGCGCGCAGGAACGGGGCTGGACAATCTGCACACTGCGCTGCTCCTGAGGACGAAGGACGGCTGGAAAATCGCCGAGTGGTGATGCGTATCGACAAATGGCTCTGGGCTGCGCGATTTTACAAGACGCGCGGTCTCGCGCAGGGCGCGGTCGGCGGCGGCAAGGTCAAGGCCAACGGCGAGCGCGTCAAGGCGGCGAAGGACGTCAGGATCGGCGATCAACTGGAGATCCGCATCGGCGAGTTCGAGTGGCGCATTGCCGTGAAGGCGCTCTCCGACCGGCGCGGGCCGGCGGAGGCCGCGCGCAAGCTCTACGAAGAGGACGAGGCGAGCAGAGCGCGGCGCATCGCGCAGGTTGCGGACCGGCGGGCGCACGCGAATCTCCGGGGGGAGAGGAAGGGACGTCCGACGAAGCGCGAGCGGCGGCAGATCGAGCGTTGGCGCGCCGGAGGCGGGGACCGGTGACGGATACTAGCAAGTGATGCATCCCGAAAACCATCGGAGATCCGGCCGGTGAAAGCGCTCCTGGACATGCAGGCGTACTGGATCCTCCTGGTCGGGCTCCTGCTGGTGCTGATGGCGTTCGTCGGGTCCGCCATGGACAAGCTGCCCATGACGCCGGGCCTGATCTACCTCCTCATCGGTTACGCGCTGGGCCCCGGCGGCTTCGACCTTATCGACTTCAACCCCGTGCGTCACGCGAAGGCGTTCGAGGTGCTGGCCGAAATCGTGGTGGCGGTTTCGCTCTTCGTGGTGGGGCTCAAGTTGCGCGTCAACCCGGGCGACCCGATATGGAAGGTGCCGGTCCGGCTGGCGACGATATCCATGGCGATCGCGATCGCGCTGGTCGCGCTGCTGGGCGTCTATGGATTCGGGATGTCCTGGGGCGCGGCGGTATTGCTGGGGGCGATACTGGCGCCGACCGATCCGGTGCTCGCTTCGGATGTGCAGGTGAGGCATGCGGATGACCGCGACCGCACGCGCTTCAGCCTGACGGGCGAGGGCGGGCTCAACGACGGAACCGCTTTTCCATTCGTGATGCTGGGCCTCGGCCTGATGGGGCTGCACGACCTCGGGAACTGGGGGGCGCGCTGGTTCCTGGTCGATGGGCTCTGGGCGGTGGCGGCCGGTATCGCCATCGGCTGGTACTCCGGAAAAGCCGTCGCGTGGGCGGTGCTGTATCTCCGCCGCGAGTTCAACGCGGGCTACGAGTCGGAAGAATTTCTGGCCCTGGGCTTGATGGGGGCAAGCTATGGATTGGCATTGCTGGCGCACAGCTACGCATTCCTGGCCGTGCTGGCGGCGGGCCTGGCGCTGCGCGGGGTCGAGACCGACAAGACTCCATCGCCGCCGCCCCCCGCGCAAACCGGGCGCGGTCATGAGCCGCCGTCGGACCAGAACGCGCAAGCGACGCCTGAGTCGCACATGGTGCGAACCGTGCTGGGTTTCAACCAGGGTCTCGAGCGCATCGGCGAGCTTGTCGTGGTGCTCGTCCTGGGCATATGCATGTCCACGCTCGAGCTGGACCGCCAGGGCATGCTGGTCGCGTTGCTGCTGTTCGTCGTGATCCGGCCGGCCGCCACGCTGGTGGGTCTCATCGGATGTCGCTACAGCTGGCGGGAATTCCAGTTGATCTCGTGGTTCGGCATCCGCGGCGCCGGCTCCTTCTACTACCTCATGTTCGCGATCGCAGCCGGCGTGCCATACGGCATCTCTGAAAAGCTGATGACGATCGTGCTGACGGTGGTCTCGATTTCGATCGTGGTGCATGGTATATCCGCCACGCCGCTCATGGCGCTGGCGGCGCGCCACCAGAAGAGCCGGCGCTAGCGGTCCAGCTCCGGCAATTCCTGCGTGAACTTTGCCGCCCTGACAACATCGCCTTTGAAGTCGACGACGAGACGCTTTTGCGTGCCCTGGGCCTCGTCCGCATCGGTAAAGCCGAGCATGTCGACGATCTTGAAGCCCCAGCTCCTGCCTTCATAGTACGCATAGGTCCAGGTTTCCTGGTCCTTCGACCCGCGCACCAGGGGCGGGCGCCCCAGTTTTTCGCGAATCTCGGTCTTGGTCGTCTGGCCTGGCTTGATCTGCTGTGCATATGCGTCATCGAAATTGCGTCCGAGCTTGGTCGCGCAGGCGGTCAGCAGGATCGCCAGCAGGATCGCCATACCTGCCTTCGCCGCATGGATTGTCTTTGTCATGTTTCTCTCCGTTAACGTGTGCGTCGCAGTCCGGCGGCAGCCATCATGCTGACTGGAGCGCATCGCACGTTTACGCCGCGAGCCGGCAATCACCAGTGAAATTCCGGGAAAGCTTCCGCCTACCCGGCATTGCTGTCAAGCACGGCCGCCGGCGCTTCGCGGCTTCCCGTCGCCCGGGTTTTCACCCCGGCCAATGTTCGCGATCTCGTTCTGATGACGCCGCGAATTTGTTCCGGGGTCCCGGCACGCTAGAGTTTGAGCACGAGCGCGAAAATCAGTACCAGCAGAATTCCGAAGTTGGTTACCGCCAGCGTGGAAATGTCCCTGCGCATGTTCAGGATATGCCACCGGACCTGCGCGTCCGTGGGCGGCTCGCTCGCCTTGTGGCGGTCGAGATCGACGTTGTAATAGCGCCTGGTCAGCACCCATCCCATGAAAACGACCAGTCCCACCAGGAACAGTATCTGGTTCAGGTATGCCATCGAATTTCCTCCGGGTTGATGAGCGAAAGCCGCCCCGGGCAGAGTACGCGCAACTCGCTTCCATGACAATGCCGCGAGGCCCGAAGCGAGGCAGCTCGAAAATCGTAGTTATTTCAGATGGTTGCTATGACTTCCTCAATCCGTGCCAATACGCCCGCGAGGAGCGCGGCGGAAGTTCGGGTCCACGCACCAGCGGTTTGCAGTGCAGGATCTTCCGCGGGCCCTGGTCTCCGGTCGACATTGCTCCCGTGCGAATTCCTGCTAGCATTCCTCCCCGCATCAAACGAATTCATCAATTTTCCGCAGGAGGCCCAACTTGAAAATTTCTCGTCGCGCGTTCCAGTTCGTGCTGGCGCTGTGTTTTGCCCCGATGGCGGCCGGTGCAGCACTGGCCCAGACGGCCGAGAAGCCGTACGAGCCGACCGTCGGCCAGGAAGGCAAGGATGTGGTCTGGGTGCCGACGCCGGCCGCCACGGTCGAGAGGATGCTCGACATGGCGCAAGTGACGCCGGAGGACTTTGTCATGGATCTCGGCTCCGGCGATGGCCGCAACGTGATAGCCGCCGCCAAGCGCGGCGCTCGGGCGCTCGGCGTCGAATACAACGCCGAACTGGTCGAATTGTCGACGCGCCTCGCCGAGAATGAGGGCGTCGCCGACAAGGCCAGGTTCGTCCAGGGCGACATGTACGAAGCTGACATCTCCAAGGCGACGGTGCTCGCCTTGTTCCTGCTGACTGAAAACCTCAACCGGCTGGCCCCGAAATTTCTGGACCTGAAGCCGGGAAGCCGCATCGTCCTGAATGGTTTCGGGATCGACGGCTGGACTCCCGACGAGACCAGCCGCGCGGAAGGTGAATGCGGCAGCTGGTGCATCACCCACCTGTTTCTGGTGCCGGCGAGGGTTGCGGGCACTTGGCGGCTGCCCGAAGGGGAACTCCGGCTCGAGCAGAAATTTCAGATGGTTTCCGGAACGCTGACCTCGGCCGGCAGAAGCACGCCGATCAAGAACGGCCGGTTGCGCGGCGATGAAATCACCTTCACCGCCGGCAATGCTCAATACGCGGGACGGGTGAACGGCGACGCCATGCGCGGCGATATGAAGGGCAGCGCCAGCGGCGTGTGGGCCGCGACTCGCATGCGTCCCG